>NZ_JBHYIQ010000004.1:35548-63810 GCF_042739895.1 Amycolatopsis sp. NPDC059021 | reverse complement strand
GGGGCCCCCCCCCGCCAGCCCGGTCTTGGGCGCCGGGCTTGCACCCCCCCCCCCCCCCGCCCCCCCCCCCCCCCCCCCCCGCCCCCGCGGCCCCCCCCCCCCCCCCCCCGCCTCTATCCGGGATTCAGCCTGCGGCTATCAGCCCTGGGTGTGGAACTTGCCGGTCAGCTTCGCGATCAGGTCGCGGAACATCGACAGCGGCGAGGAGTCGGCCGTGGCCAGCGCCGGGGTCTCCGTCTTCGGGGTGAACTTCGCGTCCTCCAGGCTGGGCAGCTTGGCGGTGTGCAGTTCGGGCGCACCCGGCAGGGCCGGGGTCGCGGGCAGAGCCGGAGCGGCCGGGGCCGAGGACAGGCCCGGGGCCTCGTCGGCACGCTGCGCCGGGGTCGGCAGCTGCGGCGCGCCGCCGCCCAGGTGACCCAGGTTGCTCAGCTTGCCACCCGCGTTGCCCAGGTTCGCCAGCTGCTTCTGGATCGACTCCAGTCCGGACAGCTGCACCGGCGTGCTCTTCACCGGCGAGTCCGCACGCTCCGCGGCGGGCATCGTCTGGGCCGCGCCCGGCAGGCCCGGCACCCCGTTGGCGGGCAGCGCGGGCAGGGTGGTGGCACCCAGCTCGGAACCCTTCGGCAGGTCGAGCGGCAGCGAGGAGTCCTCGCCGTTGATCGACGTGACGTCCTTGGTGTCCGAGTCCGCGTTCGCCAGGACCGGCACCTCGAGGGCGTCGGCCGGGACGATCAGGACCAGCGGGTGGTGCAGGTTGACACCGGACAGGCTGCCCGAGTCACCGTCGGTGACGGCGTCGCCGCCGACCTGGCCGATGGTCTGGTTGTCGGCCTGCGCCTTCGACACGGAACCGACCGCGGCCACGGCGTCGCCGAAGGCCTTCGGGTCCGCGGCGGCCGGGATGTCCAGGATGTCGCCGGACAGCGAGCCCTCGACGCCCGAGGTGGACAGGTTCCCACCGGAGGTGCTGTTGGTGGTGTCGGTGCCGGTGCCGTGGGCGATGCCGCCCGCGCCGGAGACCGCGTCGTTGGCGGCCGGGACGACCGGGAGCGCCTCGGCGCCGACGATGTCCCCGGCGATCGCGCCACCGTCACCGTTGGTGGCCGAGTCGCCACCCGCGGTCGACACGACGTCGTTCACGCTGGTGCCACGGCCGATACCCGCGGCGCCGACGCCGTGTCCGGCGACCGGCACGGACCCGCCGATGGGGCCCTGCACGATGTTGCCCGCGAGCGCGCCGTCCTTGCCGCTCGCGGTGCCCTTGCCACCGGCCTTGGAGTCGGTCAGGTTGTCGCTGGCGCCGGTGCCGATGCCGGCGAGGGCACCACCGATGCCGTGCACCTGCGTGGGCTCGGACACCGGCACGTGGACCAGGTTGCCCGCGCCGGCGCCCTTGTCACCGGTCGCGTGGACGTCGCCGCCCGCGTTCGAGGTGGTGTCGCCGCTGGCCTTGCCGTGGCCCTGGCCGATGAAGGTGCCGCCGACGCCGAACGCCTGAACCGGCAGGGAGACCGGCGTGGTGGCGAGGTTGGAGCTGAGGAAACCGTTGTCGTCGTTGGTGTTCCCGCCGCCGCCACCGGAGACGGTCTTGGTCTCCTGCGCGGTGCCGGAGCCCTGGCCGATGAACGAACCGCCGGTGCCGAGCACCTCGGTCGGAACCGCTGTCGGCACCTGGACAATGTTGCCCGACCCGGAGGAGTCGTTGCCGGTGGTGCCGTCGTACGCGCCCGCCGTGACGTTCTTCGTCTCGGTGGCCGAGGCGGTGCCCTGCCCGATGAACGAGCCGCCGACGCCGTAGACCTCGGGGGCCAGCGCGTCCTGCGTGTTGACCACGTTGCCGGTCAGCGTCGAGTTGTCACCGGTGGTGTGGCTGCCGTTGCCGGCGTTCGCGGTGACGTCGTTGACGCACCCGGCGGCGTTGGCGTTACCGATGTGCGAGCCACCGATGCAGGTGACCTCGACCGGCGCGGCCAGCGCCGGGTCGACGACGTTCGCCGAACCCGCGGCGCCGTCGCCCGTGCTCTGCACGAAGCCGCCGGCGTCGACGTTGCTGCCGGTGGTGTTGCCGCTGGCCTGGCGCTCCATGGCCCCCGGCTTGCCGGTGGCCGCGTTGCCGATCCAGGTCGCCGCCACGTTGCTGACGTTCGCGACGTCCGCGGTCTGCGGCGCGAGCACGGTGCCGTCCGCGAAGGAGTTCTGCCCGGTCGTCTGGACGTAGGCCGGGGTGTCCTTGAAGCCGGGGGTCTTGTCCCCGGCCTTGGCGTCCGCGGTGGAGTTCGAGTTCGAGTGGGCGTTGGAGCCCCACGCGCTCGCCGCGTTGTCGTTGAACTTCACCGGCAGCGCGACCGGCACGGCGCCGACGTTGCCGCTGGCCGCGCCTTCGTCGCCCGCAGTCTTGATCCAGCCACCGGAGGTGGCCGAGGTGTCGGCGTTGTAGCCCTCGCTGTGCGCGTTGCCCAGGATCCAGGACGCGGCGTTGCCGGTCACCTGGACCGGGGTCGCCAGCTGTCCGCCGACCACGTTGCCCGACGCGCTGGCGTCGTTGCCGTTGGTGGTGGTGTTGCCGGTCTCGGTCGCGCTCTGGCTGGCCGAGCCGCCGTTGACGCGGCCGCTGCCGCCCGCGAGCCCGACGCCGTTGCCCGCGAGCTGGACGGGGGCCGCCCAGTCGAGGTTGACGACGTTCCCAGCGAGGCCGGAGCCCTCACCGGTGGTGTCGACGTCCTGGTTGTGGGTCCAGGTCTGCTGGTGGTTGCCACCCTCGACCTTCGCGTCGCCGAGGACGGCGACCGCGTTGTCCACGATCTGGATCGGGACGACGACGTCACCGACGACCTTGTTGCCCTTGAGGTTGTGGCCGCTCGGGGTGAAGGCCCCCGCGCCGTCAGCCTTGGTGGCACCGCCGAGGGTGCTCTGGCTGATGGGGCTGGCCTGGTCGATCTGCTTGGCGGCCTCGTTCGCCGCCTTGGTGACCGGCTTGGTGCTCAGCTCGGTCTTCCCGGCGGGCAGGTCGGCCTGCCCGAAGGGGGTGCCGATCGCGTTGTTGGCTTCATCGATCGGAACGGTGACGTTCAGGTCGAGCGGCGAGGCAGGGGTGTCGGGGCTGACAGGGTTCTCGTCAGCCGAGGCGATGCCGGTACCCAGCATCAACAACCCACCCGTGACCAACGCGGTCTGGAGTCCGCGCTTTGCCCAGGTCTGCATGGGGTTTTTCTCCTTATATTTCGGGTTCCCTTGCGGGCTTGTGGGGTGCGGCTCATCGCGAGAAGAAGACGCACCGATAGGGGAAAGAAGGTGCGGGCGCGCATCAGCGGCCGCGGCGTATGCGGGGCTGAAGGAGCGGACGCGTCACCGGCACATCAGAAGGTGGCGGCGAAGGGCGCGTCGGCTGCCCCGCGGTGAAGGTGAATCAGTCGGGAGTGACGCCGGGCTGGTGGCCCGGGGAAAGCGGCGTGTGCCGCAGGCCGGAGCGGGTGGCACCCGCGACGGCGTTGTCGACGGCGGCGGCGACCCAGGCGGGAACGCCGAAGGTCATGCCGTCGAGGTGACCACCGGGAGCGGAACCGCCACCGGGGGCTGTGGGGATGGACGGCGGCGCGAGCGGAAGCTGCACCGGCGACAACGGAGCCGACGGCAGATCGCGGTGCCCGTTACGGGAGGACCGCTCGGTGCCGGAACCGTCGAGATCGGAAACGTGCTGCGTGGCGCCCTGCATCGCGTAAGCGGCCTGGAGCGCGGCGGGAAGCTGGACCGTGGCGGGCTCGACCGGACCGGAAACGTGGCCGGGAGCGCCGCCGGTGGCGGGGGTGGCCGGCTCGACCGGGGAACCCGGGAGCGCGGGCAGCGTGGGCACGATGTCGTGGTGGGCGTTCGGGTCGAGCAGCTGCCAGACCTTGCGACCGAAGTCTTCCGCGCCCGGCGCGGGGGTGAAGGTGTCGCCGAGGACCTGGCGGGTGTCCTCCGGCTTGCGGGCGATGTGCTCGAACGCGCCGAGCGTGCGCTCCGCCGGGGCCACCACCGCGTCGTTCGCGAGACCGGACACGGCGTCGGTGACGCGGTCGGAGGTCTTCTGCTCGATCGAGCGGTGCGTGCCGTGCTGCCGCAGCGAGCCGGTGGCCTCCTCGCGGGCCGCGTCCACCGCGCAGGCGGTGTGCGATCCGCCAGGCTCGCCCGCGGTCTGCGGCATGGACCAGGTGGTGGCGTCCTGCTGGCAGGAGAGGCCGGCGACGGCACCGGTCGCGGCACCCGCGACCTGACCGGCGAAGCGGGACGCGCCACCGGTCGCGTCGCCCAGCCCGGCAGTGGTGGCGTCGGTGACCGGGGTGACACTGGCGGTGCCCGTCTGCACGGCGTCGGCCGTGGAGGAAGCAGAAGCGGCAGCACCGGAGACGAGCCACGCGGCGGCGGTGCCCGCCACGGCGCCACCCACGACGAACAGCGCACGCGACGCGAGACGGCCGAAGCGCTTCGCGCCCCGCCTCTCGTTCGCCGCTGCGTTCGCCACGCGTGCTTCTCCTCGTCTGCCTTGCCGAATTTCGGATCTGAATGAGTGCTTCGGGGCGGAATTCGAAGTTCCACTCGCCGTTGCGGGACCGAGACAATCAGCCCGGGAGGTCGATTCGCATCCTCGACACGGCTTGATACCACCATCGTGTGATGAACACAGCGTGTTTTCGAATGTAACCGTCCGTCATCGATCCAGGCGAAGGCCCGGTTACCGCACGGTCGGGTGACGTCGTCACCGACAGTGGCTTGTAGGCCGCGTCACACCAGGCAAAACGGACGACGGCACGGCCGGGGACAGTGTCCAAATCAGCCGGGAAGATCCGGCCGACCGATACGGTGGGCCGGTGAGCCAGCCTCAGCGCGCGCGACGCGAAGAACCGTTCCTGCCGGAGCCGGAGGACATCATCGGGCTCATTCCCCGTGGCCTGCGGGTGAGCGCCGCACTGGCGTGGCGGTTCATCGTGGTGGCCGCCGCGCTCTACGCCGTCGTCTGGCTGATCGGCTACCTCGGCGTGGTGGTCGTCCCGCTGTCGATCGCGCTGCTGCTCGCGGCGCTGCTCGGCCCGGCGGTCTCCCGGCTGGTCAAATGGCGCGTCCCGCGGGGTCTGGCCACCGGGATCATGATCATCGCCGCGCTCGCGGTACTCGGCGGTCTGCTGACGTTCGTCATCACGCAGATCTCCGACGGCATGCCGCAGCTGCAGAAACAGCTCACCGAAAGCCTGAACCAGATCAAGAACTGGCTCATCAACGGGCCGCCGCATCTGAAGCAGGAACAGATCCAGGACTTCATCAACCAGGCCATCGACCTGCTGCAGAAGAACCAGCTGTCGATCACCACCACGGCACTGACCACAGCGGGCACGGTCGGCGAGATCCTCACCGGTTTCGTGCTGACGCTGTTCATCCTGATCTTCTTCCTCACCGGCGGCGAGGGCATCTGGACGTTCCTGACCCGCGGCATCCCCCGGCAGGTGCGCCGCCGGTTCGACGTCGCCGGGCGCCGGGGCTTCGCCTCGCTCGTCAGCTACGTCCGTGCCACCGCGGCGGTCGCGGTCGTGGACGCGGTGGGCATCGGCATCGGACTGGCGATCGTGGGGGTCCCGCTCGTCGTCCCGCTGGCGACGTTGGTGTTCCTCGGCGCGTTCATCCCGATCATCGGTGCCGTCATCACGGGCGGGGTCGCGGTGCTCGTCGCGCTGGTGACCAAGGGCTTCGTCGGCGCGCTCATCGTGCTGGCCATCGTCATCGGCGTGATGCAGCTGGAGAGCCACATCCTGCAGCCGCTGCTGCTCGGGCGCGCGGTGAAGCTGCACCCGCTGGCCGTGGTCCTCGCGATCACCGCCGGCCTGGTCGCGGCCGGGATCGCCGGCGCGCTGCTCGCGGTGCCGCTGCTGGCCGTGGTGAATTCCGGCGTCCGGTCCTTCCTGCACGAGGGCGAGACGGATCCGGGCACCGTCGACGTGATGGACACCGCGGCGGCCAACCCGGACACCGACCCGCACGCGGAGACCGACGACAAGGGCAAGAAATCGGACACCGGGAAAACCGAGTCGTGATCGCGCCGGTCGCCCGCGACCCGGCGACACCGCTGTGGCGTGGGGTGATCGTGCTGCGGGTGGTCACGCTGCTGTTCGCCGTCGGCGCGGTCTTCGTGCACCGGGCCGAGTACCAGCGGGAATGGCTGGCGTGGACGGTCCTCGGCGTGATGGCGGCCTGGACGCTGGTGACGAGCGTGTTCTACGCCTACGAATCCGGACGGTGGCGTGGCCTCGTCGTCGTCGACGTGCTGTTGACCTGCGCGCTGATGCTGACTTCGCCGCTGGTCTTGTCGGACGCCCAGTACGCGAAGACGGCGCCGCTCATCACGACGGTGTGGGTGGCGGTCGCGCCGCTCACCGCGGGCGCGCGGTTCGGCGCGTCCGGCGGTGTGGTGGCCGGGCTGGTCATCGCCGTCGGCACCGGGTTCGCGCGGATGCGGTTCGACCTCGACGTCGCCCGCGACGGCGTGCTGTTGTGCGCGAGCGCGCTGCTGGTCGGGATGGCCGCGACGACGGCGCGTCGCTCGGCGGAGCGGTTGGCGCGAGCGTTGCGGACGGAAGCGGCGACGGCGGAGCGGGAACGGCTGGCACGGACGATCCACGACAGCGTGTTGCAGGTGCTGGCCAGGGTTCGCCGCCGCGGTGGTGAACTCGGCGGCGAGGCGGCCGAACTCGCCCGGCTGGCCGGTGAGCAGGAGATCGCGTTGCGCGCGCTGGTGACGACGGAACCGGTGAAGCCGAGCGGCCGGGGCACCACCGATCTGCGCTCGGCGCTGCAGTTGCTGGCGACGCCGTCGGTACAGGTGTCGACACCGGCGGGCGAGGTCGAGTTGCCCGCCCACGTCACCGACGAACTGGTCGCGGTCACCCGCGAGGCACTGTCCAATGTGGAGAAACACGCGGGGCCGGACGCGCACGCGTGGGTGTTGCTGGAGGATCTGGGGGGCGAGGTCGTGGTGAGCATCCGCGACGACGGCCCCGGCATTCCCGACGGCGCGCTGGAACGCGCGGCGGCACAGGGACATCTGGGAGTGGTGGAGTCCATCCGGGGGAGGGTGCGCGATCTCGGCGGGAGCGCGGCGCTGGACACCGCGCCGGGCAGCGGCACGGAGTGGGAAGTCAGGGTCCCGACCAGGAGGGGAACACGATGACGGACGAGCCGGGCAAGGTGTCGGTGATGGTGGTCGACGATCACCCGATCTGGCGGGACGGCGTGGCACGCGACCTGGCCGAGCACGGTTTCGACGTCCGGGCGACGGCCCCGGACGCGCCGGCGGCGCTGCGGATCGCGCGGGCGGTGCGCCCGGACGTCGTGCTGATGGACCTCAACCTCGGGGAGACCTCGGGAGTCGACGCGACCAGGGAGATCACCGCCGCGCTGCCCGAGACCAAGGTGCTGGTGCTGTCCGCGAGCGGTGAGCACAGCGACGTGCTCGAGGCGGTGAAGGCGGGCGCGTCCGGCTACCTGGTCAAATCGGCGTCGGCGGTCGAGCTGGTGGACGCGGTGCGCCGGACGGCGGCGGGCGATCCGGTGTTCACCGCCGGACTGGCCGGGCTGGTGCTCGGCGAGTACCGGCGGATGGCCGACGCCCCGGCGGACGGCTCCGGGGGCGCCGAACCGCCGCGGCTCACCGAGCGCGAGACCGAGGTGCTGCGGCTGGTCGCGAAGGGGCTGACGGCCCGGCAGATCGCCGAGAAACTGGTGCTCTCGCACCGCACGGTCGAGAACCACGTGCAATCGACACTGCGGAAACTCCAGCTGCACAACCGAGTCGAACTGGCCCGCTACGCCATCGAACACGGACTGGACGCGGAGTAGCGCTCACAGCGTCACGATGGTCTGGCCGCGTTCGGCCGGCGGCTTCATCTTGCCGAGCCGCCATGCGGGCTCGCCAGGATGCCAGGCGCCGACGACGTCGTCGGCGAGCACCAGATCGCCCGCGTCGCTCCAGTCGAGCCCGGAGTGCTTGAGCCCGCTCGCCGTCGCGTAGGGCATCGACGGCACGTGACGCCAGGTCGGCGCGCCGAGATCCAGCAGCCACACGTCCCGCGTCTGGACGCTCGATCCGTGCCAAGCCGGATCCCCGAACTCCACCGCGACCAGCTGCCCGTCGCGGCTGGGCAGCGCGTTCGCCGTGCCGTTGGGCACCGGCCGGGCGAGCTGCGTCCGGGTCCCGTCGCGCAGGTCGAGCACGGTGAAGTCGATCAGCCCGCCGATCAGCAGCCGATCACCCGCGATCGCCATGATCCGCGGGAACTGGTGGATGGTCCGGCCGGTTTCCGGGTCGATCAGCACGTCCTCGCTCTGGGCGACGTCCCCGTTGACCGTGATGAGGAGCCCGCGTGCGGATTCCTGGCGGACGATCGTGCGGCAACTGGCGGGCGTACCGGGGCCGGCCGCCTTCCCGGCCAGGGAGACGCGCTGGAGACGGCAATCCTCCGGAGCGTCCTCACGGATCAGCCACAGGCTTTCCCGGTCGGCTCCCGGCGCCGCGCTGCGTGCCTTGCCCAACGAGCGCGGTGAGCTGCCGGGATCGGCGTAGACGTACACGTTCCACGGCTCGCACGTGGCCGTGCACATCGGCGCGTCGAGCAGTACCGGGGTGGTCCCCACCCGCAGCAGCGAGGTCAGCCGTTGCCCTCCCGCCGCGCCCTTCAACGGGACGAGCGCGCCCGTGTCGGCGTCGAAAACGCCGGGTGGCGACGTGTGCAGTACAAGCCGGACCCCGATCCCGCCCGTCGCGGGTACTCCGGCGAGCCCTGGCGCCGGTGACGCCGTCGAGGTCGCGGGCGGCACGTACGGCGGAGGACCGGTGGTACATCCGGCCAGCACGAAGCCCGCCGCGATGACCGCAGCGAGCGCGCGAATTACGGGTCCGTTCAGGGTTTTTCCCCGATCTCCCATGGCAATCAGGGTTTTACCATCGTGACCATGGGCGAGGAAGAGGCAACCGAGACCGTGACCGAGACGAAGCCGTTGGGCCCGCGCGACCTGCGGGTGTCCGACAGCGAGCGGGAACATGTGGTCGAGGTCCTGCAGAAGGCGATCGGGCGCGGCATGCTCGACCTCGACGAGTTCACCGAACGGACCGACCGCGCGCTCGCCGCGCGGACCCGGGGCGACCTGAACGCGGTCCTCGCCGACCTGCCCGGCCTGGTGCACCCGGACGCCGCGACGGCGCCGGTGCCGAGCCAGTACGCGCCGCCCGCGATGCTCCCGACCTTCGGCCAGGCGGTGGTGCTGCAGTCGAAGTACGGGTCGATCCTGCGCCAGGGCCCGTGGCTGGTGCCCGCCGAACTGGTCGTCCGCAACAAGTACGGGGGCACGAAGCTCGACTTCAGCCAGGCGGAGATCCCGCACCGGGTGGTGCAGATCCACATCGACTGCAAATGGGGCTCGGTGGAGATCATCATCCCGCAGCACGCGGCGGTCGACATGAACAGCATCGGCGAGGCCAAGTTCGGTTCGATCGAGGACAAGACCTATTCGAACGGCCGCCAGGGAAACCCGCTCTTCGTGCTCACGGGCCGAGTCCACGGCGGCGGGCTGGTCGTCCGGAATCCGCGCCGCGGCATCTTCGGCTGAGCGTGCTCAGCGGCCGCTGCTGACGCAGGTACCGGCACACGAAACCGGCGACGACGGTGAGCACGATCGCGCTGATCACGGCCACCACGTTCAGGCCGCTCGTGAAGGCCTCGGGCGCCGGGACCGCGTCGGCGATCCTCGCGCGGGCGACGGCGTTGCCCGCCGTGCCGACGGTCGCGATGCCCACCGAGAATGCCAGGAACTTCGTGGGCGGCTTGAGTGCGGCGTGAAGCGTATTTGCGCAGTTCGAAGGCCCGCGGCCGCTTTTCTCGGAGGTGCGAGGCAGGAATCGGGTGGGTCGGTCCGTGAAGGCCCCCTTCACGGACTCTAAGTCCCTCAAGGGGGCCTTCACGGACTTGCAGACACCGACAAAGGGCAGAGAACCGGGCAATTCGACCACCGAAGCGTCCTTTGTGGACGATTCTGGGATCTCAGGTGCCACCACTCAAGTCCCTGGCATTGGCGGTCCGTGCACCGACAGCGTCCGTCAGCACGTCCCCGGCGCAGTGCCCGAAGCGTGAGTAAAGGTCCCTTGCTCCCGCCGCCGAGGTCAGCGGGCGGTGGCTGCCCTGGCCGCGGCGGGGTCGGCGGCGGCCAGCGCGGCGGCGGCGAGCGTCTCGCATTCGGCCAGGGTCGCCGACGCGAGCGAGGCACCAACCGCCCGCACGGCGGGCGCGTTCATCGACAGGCTGGTCAGGCCCAATCCGGCGAGCACGAGAGCAAGGCGCGGATCGGCCGCGGCCTCGCCGCAGACCCCGGCGGGCTTGCCGGTCGCCTTCGCCGCGTCGCCGATGAATCGCAGCAGGCGAAGCAGGCCGGGCTGCCACGGGTCGTTGAGCTTCGCGACCGCGCCGAGCTGCCGATCGGCGGCGAACGTGTACTGCGCGAGATCGTTGGTACCGACCGACACGAAGTCGACCGCGTCGAGGATCTCCCGGGCGGTCAGCGCGGCCGCCGGGATTTCGATCATCACCCCGGCGCGTGCGATGCCCGCCGCGCGGACGCGCTCGGCGAACCAGGCGGCTTCCTCGGCGGTCGCGACCATCGGCGCCATGACCGACACCTCGGCGCCGGAGTCCTGTGCGGCGCCCGCGATGGCTTCGAGCTGCCGGTCGAGGACGTCCGGGCGGTCGAACGCGATCCGCAGGCCGCGCACGCCGAGCGCCGGGTTCGGCTCGGCCTCGGGGGAGAGGAAGGCGAGCGGCTTGTCGGCGCCGGCGTCCAGGGTCCGGACGATGACGGGCTTGCCGCGGAACGGCGCCAGCACCGCGGTGTAGGCCTTCCGTTGTTCCTCGACGGAAGGCTCACTGGGCGCGTCGAGATAGCAGAATTCGGTGCGGAACAGGCCGACGCCCTCGGCGCCCGCGTCGGCTGCGGCCTGCGCGTCGGTGGCCGAGCCGACGTTGCCGTAGACCTTGACGCGGTGGCCGTCGGCGGTCGCGCCGGTGCCGTTCCACTCGACCTGGCCGAGCGCGGCCGCGGTCACGATCGGCGCGGCCGGATCGGCGAGCCGGACCGTTCCGGTGTCGCCGTCGACAGCCAACGCGGCGGCGTCGAGCGCCAGCAGCCCGCGCACGGCGACCACCGCGGGAATGCCGAGCGCGCGGGCGAGGATGGCGGTATGGCTGGTCGGCCCGCCCTCCTCGGTGACGAGCGCGAGCACCTTCGCCGGGTCGAGGCCCGCGGTGTCGGCCGGGGCGAGGTCGCGCGCCACCAGCACGCTGGGCGAGGTCAGCTCGGGCACGCCCGGCGGGGCGATGCCGAGCAGTTCGGCGACGAGCCGGTCGCGGACGTCCCGGATGTCGCGGACCCGTTCGGCCATGTACCCACCGGCCGCGGCCAGCGCCTCGGCGAACTTCTCCGCGGCCTGGTGGACGGCACGGGCGGCGGGCAGGTTCTGCGTCTTGACCAGCTGTTCGGCCTGCGAGGCGAGTGCCGGGTCGGCGGCCATCGCGGCGGTCGTGATCAGGATCGTCGCGGCCTCGCCGGTCGCGCTCTCGGCCTGCTTCTCCAGCCGTGCGGCGACGGCCTGCGCGGCGGGCGCGATGCGGGCCGCCTCGGCCGCCGGGTCGGCGGGCGCGGGCGTCGCGGCGGGTTCACCCAGCGGCTCGGCGACGCGGACAACGGGACCACTGGCACGACCGGGGCTGACGGCTACTCCGGTCAGCGACGATCCCGCCGACGTACTTCCCACCGCGGAGGCGGCATCCGACTCAGACATGGTCTAGACCATAGCTCAAGTAGGCGGCGATCTCGCGGGGTGGAGCGCACCGGCCTTCCGATCGCACCCGGTCGAGTACCGGCCGCACCTCCTCGTGCCACCAGGCCTCGGCGAGCTCCTCCCTGGTCCGCACCGGTTTTCCCGCCAGTCCCCGTCGAAATCCCCACGCTTCGGCCGCGTCGGCAAGGCGGAGCCAGTCTGCCGGGTCGTCGAGCCACAGCCTGGTGCGGACGTCGTCGGCGAGCGGAACGCGCTCGAGGAATCTGCGCTCGGCCGACTTCTGCGGCAGGTGCGCGAGGGTGATGCACCGCTCCAGGAACGCGATCGTGCAGATCTTCCGCACCCGCGCCCGGATCGTCGCGGCCCCGCGGACCCGGGAGATCGACACGCGGTGGTGGCCGTCCTCGACGAAGTACAGCTCGCCGATCCGGACCAGCCGCACCGGCGGCAGATCGGCCGACGTCCCAGCCAGCGCCTCCCAGCGTTCCTTCAGCGCGCGGTTGCGCGGCCGGAATTCCCGGTCGAAGTCACCCACCCTGGCAACCGTCCCCACCACAGCGTCG
Source organism: Amycolatopsis sp. NPDC059021 (assembly GCF_042739895.1). NCBI lineage: Bacteria > Bacillati > Actinomycetota > Actinomycetes > Pseudonocardiales > Pseudonocardiaceae > Amycolatopsis > Amycolatopsis sp. NPDC059021. Next base: position 51,396 of record NZ_JBHYIQ010000004.1, on the reverse strand, counting down.
AGCACGACGTCCCGCTCGCCCTCGTCCGCTTCGCTCTGTCTGCCGAGCGCCGCCAGCGTCTCGTCGAGCGGCATGATCGCCAGGTCTTCGCGCCGGCGCGCACGCTGGGCGAGGTGGCCACGCCACCACGCCGAGCCGAAGGAATCCGCGGTCATGCAGGGTCCAACGTCCCCGGCCCAGCGGGTCATTCCCCCAGTTCGGCGGCGGTGGGATAGGAGGGCTGGGCGCCGTGGCGGGTGACGCTGACCGCGGCGACCTTGACCGCGCGCCGGGCCGCGTCGACAAGTCCGGACCCCGCCGCGAGCGACGCGGCGAGCGCGCCGGCGAAGGCGTCCCCGGCTCCCGTGGTGTCGACCGGCTCGACCTTGGGCGACGCCACCTCGGTGACGTTCTCGCTCTCGACCACGACCACTCCGGCCGCGCCAAGGGTGACGACCGCGGCGCGCGGACCGCGTTCGAGCAGCCGCCGCGGATCCGCGCCCGGTTCCTCGCCGAGTAGCCAGGCGGCCTCGTGCTCGTTGACCAGCAGGACGTCGAGCGCGGCGAGTGTTTCGCGGGAGACTTCGGCGACCGGTGAGAGGTTGAGCAGGACTCGCACACCCTTCGCCGCGGCCGCCGCGACCGCGTGCTCGATGGTCGGCACCGGCAACTCGAGCGAGGCCACCAACACCTTGACGCCGTCGAGAGCGCTGTCGACGTCTTCTGGCCGCAGGCTGGAATTGGCGCCGGGGGACACGAGAATCGCGTTTTCGCCGTCCGGTGTCACCGTGATGTAGGCGATTCCGGTCGGACGATCACTGGTCCGGACCAGCTCCGTGGACACCCCGGCCTCGCGCAGCGACTCGAGCAGCAGCGCACCGTAGGAATCGTCGCCGACCGCACCGAGCAACGCGACGTCCGCGCCGAGCCGACCGGCCGCGACCGCCGTGTTGGCTCCCTTGCCGCCGGGGAAAATGGCCGTGTCGCCGCCGAGAACGGTCTCGCCGCCGCCCGGCCTGCGCTCGACCGGAACGACCAGATCGGCGTTCGCGGGCCCCACGATCAGTACGTCGGCACACATGGCCCCAACTCTGCCATGCGTGCCATTCCCGTTGAGCGGCAACCACCAGTCCTGGGAAGATGAAGGTTTTTGTAACTTATCCGCCGCACGGTGCGACAATCAGTCGTGCAGCGGCCAGCCACTCACTCGATCGGGGGAACTGAGTCCCCCAGGCGTCACTTCGACGAGCGACTGCCGCTCTCTTGATGCGTTGCCGCGGCAAAGCGGTGACGTTGCCCGAACCGGCCTGAGAAACCGGGCAGGGCATCGGGTCGCCGGTGCCGATCACGTAGCCCCCCGAGTGATCGGCACCGGCGGCGCCCCGGTTTTCGCTACTCCACTTCGGTGGACATCCTGGCGCCGACTGTCACACCCAGTTCGTAGCTTTCGGGTATGACTTTCTTCGACGGGAAACGCGCGGTGTACGCCATATCTCGTCGCGAGATTCGCGACTTTCGGCTTTTGCTGGATGACAGGCGCGATTGCTCGCCCCTTGACGGCACGTTCCTGATCAGCTCGGCCGCGCTGCCACCTAGAATGTCCGGATGAGCCACCCCACCCGACGGGGTCGCGCGCGGGCAGCGACCGAGCAGGACATCCGGCGGACCGCCCGTGCGCTGCTGGTCGAGCAAGGACCGGAGGCGGTCACCCTGCGGGCGATCGCCCGCGAGCTCGGGATCACCGCGCCCGCCCTCTACCGGTACTACGAATCGCGGGACGACCTCGTCGAGAATCTGCGGCTCGACGTCTGCGCGGATCTCGCCGACGAACTGGCCGACGAAATCGCCGACCTGCCCGACGACGGCACGCTGCAGTTGTTCGCGATCTGCAAGGGGTTCCGGCGCTGGGCGCTGACGCACACCAAGGAGTTCACACTGGTGTTCGCGTCGCCGACGGGCGGCGTGGGCACCGGGGCGGCGAGCGCGCTGCGGCGCTTCGGCGAGCCGTTCGGGCGCATCTTCCTCGCCGCCGCGAGCCGGGTGCTGGCCACGCACGACATCATGACCCCGCCGCCCGACGTGATCCCGCCCGAAATCCGCGACGACCTGGCCCTCTTCCAGCGTGAGCTCCTCGCCGTGCTCACCGAATCGGGGCTCGACCTCCCGGCCGAGAAGCTCGACCTCGGCGTGACGTACCTGATGATCCAGTTCTGGGCCCGGCTCTACGGGCACGTCACGCTCGAGGTCTTCGGCAACTACCCGATCCCGGTGTCGAAGCCGGACGTCCTGTTCGACTCGACACTCGCCGATCTGGCGCGGGAGATCGGGCTCTCGCTCGACTAGGCGGCGTGGCCGCCGTCGACCGACAGGATCGCGGCGGTGACGTAGCCGCTGGCCGGCGCAGCGAGGAACGCCACCGTGTTCGCGACTTCGCCTGCCTCGCCGTACCGGTCGAACACCGTCAGGGAACGCTGGTCGGCGGCGTACGGGCCGTCGGCCGGGTTCATGTCGGTGTCGGTCGGGCCGGGCTGGACGAGGTTCACCGTGATGCCCCGCGGGCCGAGCTCACGGGCGAGCCCCTTGGTGAGCCCGACCATGGCCGTCTTGCTCAGCGCGTACAGCGTCATTCCCGGGCCGGGAACGCGCTCGGCCACGCAGCTGCCGATGGTGATCACGCGACCGCCGTCCCCGAGGTGACCGGCGGCCGCCTTGATCGCCGCGAACACGCCCCGGACGTTGACCGCGAGCACCCTGTCCACGTCTTCGATGCCGGTCGCCTCCAGCGGACCGACGAAGCCGATGCCCGCGTTGTTGACCAGGATGTCGAGCCTGCCGAACTCGGCGACCGTGGCGTCGACCGCCCTGGCCACCGCGCCGGCGTCCGCGCTGTCGGCCTGCACGGCCAGTGCGCGGCGGCCGAGCGCCTTGATCCGGTCCACGATCCCGGCCGCTTTCTCGCCGTTGGCCGCGTACGTCAGCGCGACGTCGGCGCCTTCCTCGGCGAGCCGCAGCGCGGTGGCCGCCCCAATGCCGCGGCTGCCGCCGGTCACCAGCGCCACCTTGCCGTCGAGCGTCATCCCCGTACTCCTTCGATGTGCGTTTTTCCTTACCGCTCCATCGAATCGGGATCCGCGAAGGGAAGCTGGCACCTTTCGGCCGTCACGTTTTCCCGGCCTCGCCCCGGCTTCCCCAGTATTCGGGTGTCCCCCACCCGCTCCGGGGGGCGACCCCGAAATCAGTCTATCGCCGGGAGGGGCCCGAATCCGGGGTTCGGCGAATCTGTGGACAACGGGGGCGGTTGTGGACAAGTCCGCGACCATCCCCCTGAGTGTCCTTTGTGGATCTCCGGCGCGGCTGCGAGGCGAGCCGGGGTGAGCCGAGGGACGCCCTTGGTGCGCTCAATGCGTCGAGGGCGTCCCTCGGTGCGCCCAACGCACCGAAGGCGTCCCTCGGCACGCACGCACACCCGGAAAGCCGTGAAGGCCTCCTTCACAGCATTGAGCGCTGTGAAGGAGGCCTTCACGGACCACCAAAGCGGCTACAGGACGATGTTCACCAGGCGGCCGGGCACCACGATGACCTTGCGGGGAGTCTTGTCCCCGACCAGCGCCGCGATCTTCTCGTCGGCCAGCGCCGCCTTCTGGACGGCGTCGCCCGCCGCGTCGGCCGGGACGGTGATCCGCGAGCGGACCTTGCCGTTGACCTGGATCGGGTACTCGACGGTGTTCTCCACCAGGTACTTCTCGTCCACCACCGGGAACGGCCCGTGCACCAGGGAGTCCGCGTGCCCCATGCGGTGCCACAGTTCCTCGGCGATATGCGGGGCCAGCGGCGACAGCATCAGCACCAGCGGCTCGGCCAGTTCGCGCGGCGTGGCTTCCGCCGAGCCGTACACCTTGGTCAGGTAGTTGTTCAGCTCGATCAGCTTCGCGCCCGCGGTGTTGAAGCGCATCTCCTGGTAGTCCTCGCGGACCCCGGCGATCGTCCGGTGCAGCTGCGCGCGGTCCTCGTCCGTCGCGGCATGAGTGGACACCCGGACGTCACCGGTGTTCTCGTCGACGACCAGGCGCCACAGCCGCTGCAGGAACCGCTGCGCGCCCACGACGTCCTTGGTGGCCCACGGGCGGGAAACATCCAGCGGTCCCATGGACATCTCGTAGAACCGGAACGTGTCGGCGCCGTAGTTCGCCGCCATTTCGTCGGGCGTGACGACGTTCTTCAGGCTCTTGCCCATCTTGCCGTACTCCTGGGTGACTTCCGCACCCTCGAAGAAGAACTTCCCGTCCTTCTCCTCGACCTTGTCGGCCGGGACGTAGACACCACGCGAATCGGTGTAGGCGAAGGCCTGGACGTAGCCCTGGTTGAACAGCTTCCGGTACGGCTCCTTCGACGACACGTGCCCCAGGTCGAACAGGACCTTGTGCCAGAACCGCGAATACAGCAGGTGCAGCACCGCGTGCTCGACCCCGCCGACGTACAGGTCCGTGCCGCCAGGGTCGTCCACGCCGTGCTCGGCGGGGCGCGGGCCGACCCAGTACGCCTCGTTCTCCGGGGCGACCAGGACCTCGGTGTTGGTCGGGTCCAGGTACCGCAGCTGGTACCAGCAGGAGCCCGCCCAGTTCGGCATCGTGTTGATGTCGCGGCGGTAGGTCTTGGGCCCGTCACCCAGATCCAGCTCGACCTCGACCCAGTCGGTGGCGCGGGCCAGCGGCGAGGACGGCCGGCTCTCGCGGTCCTCCGGGTCGAAGGTCACCGGCGAGTAGTCCGCGACCTCGGGCAGCTCGACCGGCAGCATCGACTCGGGCAGCGCGTGGACCATGCCGTCCTCGTCGTACACCACCGGGAACGGCTCGCCCCAGTACCGCTGCCGCGAGAACAGCCAGTCGCGCAGCTTGAACTGCACGGTGCCCTCGCCGTGGCCGTGCTCCTCCAGCCACTCGATGATCGTCTTCTTGGCCTCGCCGACGCCCATTCCGTCCAAGAAGCCAGAGTTGATCGCCGGTCCGTCGCCGGTGAACGCCTTGCCCTCGAAGCCCTCCGAAGGCTGCACGGTGCGGACGATGTCCAGGCCGAACTTCTCGGCGAATTCCCAGTCGCGCGCGTCCTGGCCGGGCACCGCCATGATCGCGCCGGTGCCGTAGCCCATCAGCACGTAGTCGGCGACGAAGACCGGGATTTCCAGCTCGCTGACCGGGTTCACCGCGTAGGAGCCGGTGAAGACGCCGGTCTTCTCCTTGTTCTCCTGACGGTCCAATTCGGACTTCCGCGACGCCGCCACCCGGTATTCCGCGATGGCCTCGGCGGGCGTCGCGGCACCGGACGTCCAACGCTCGTCGACGCCTTCGGGCCACGCCTCGGTGGTCAGTTTGTCGACCAGCGGGTGCTCCGGCGCCAGCACCATGTACGTCGCGCCGAACAGCGTGTCCGGCCGCGTCGTGAAGACCTCGATCGCCGACTCGCCCGCGGTGAAGGTCACGCGCGCGCCGTGCGAGCGGCCGATCCAGTTGCGCTGCATGGACTTGACCTTCTCCGGCCAGTCCAGCAGGTCCAGGTCGTCGACCAGGCGGTCGGCGTAGGCGGTGATCCGCATCATCCACTGACGCAGATTGCGCCGGAACACCGGGAAGTTGCCGCGCTCGCTGCGGCCCTCGGCGGTGACCTCCTCGTTGGACAGCACCGTGCCCAGCCCGGGGCACCAGTTCACCGGCGCCTCGGAGATGTACACCAGCCGGTGTTCATCGATGATCTCGCGTTGTTCCGCCCTCGTCAGCTCGCACCAGTTACGGCCGTCGGGGGTGCGGCGCTTGTCCTGCGCGTACTCCGTCTCCAGTTCGACGATCGGACGTGCCTTGCCCGCCTTCTCGTCGTACCAGGAGTTGAAGATCTGCAGGAAGATCCACTGCGTCCACTTGTAGTACCCGGGGTCGATCGTGGAGATGCGGCGGCGCTCGTCGTGCCCCAGCCCCAGGCGCCGGATCTGGCGCAGGTAGGTCTGGATGTTCTCCTCGGTGGTCTTGCGCGGATGCTGCCCGGTCTGCACCGCGTACTGCTCGGCGGGCAGGCCGAAGGCGTCGAAGCCCATCGTGTGCAGCACGTTCCGGCCGATCATCCGGTGGAAACGCGCGAAGACGTCGGTGCTGATGAAGCCCAGCGGGTGCCCGACGTGCAGGCCCGCGCCCGACGGGTACGGGAACATGTCCAGCAGGAACAGCTTGTCCGATGGCACGGTCTGCCCCTCGACCGAGAGCGGGCCGACCGGGTTCGGCGCCTGGTAGGTGCCGTGGTCGGACCAGTACCCCTGCCAGCGCTGCTCGATCTGGCCTGCCAGCTCCGCGTTGTAGCGGTGCTGGGGGGCCGCGTCGGTCCCGCTCTGGTTCATCGCCGCATTCCTCCGTGCCTATCCACGTCAAGCCACTCCAGAAACAACTCGACCCCCCAGCCCGAGGGCGTGAGGGGTCGCCGCGCTGAGGGGCCGTTCGGCCCAGGTCAGCGCGGCAGGCTAAGGAGCAGCCGAGCCGTGTTCATGATGACTATCGTAACTTGCTGGTCAAAGCCGTTCCGACGGGACCGCCAGTGCGATGAACTGGGTCACCTGGCTCGCCGAGAAGTTGTCGTCACTGACGAGCACCAGGCTGCGCTCGCCACCGGGCAGGCGCGGCCCCCACGTCATCCCCTCGACGTTGTCCACAGTGGACAACTGGAAGCCGGAAAGGTCGGCCAGCAAACGCTTGCGGACCGGCTTGACCTGCTTGTCGCCCGCGAGCGAAGCGACGCCGAGGACGTTCGTGGCGCCCTTGGTGTCGATCTCGAAGATGCGGATCTTGTTGCCGACGCCGGTGACGAAGGAGCGTTCCATCACCAGGTAGCGGGTCGGGTCGGCCTGGTCGACGGCGAGCAGCGACGAGATGCCGGTGGTCGCGAAGCCGTCCGACGGCGTCGGCGAGGCGAAGACCTTCTCCTGCGGGTACGCGTACTGCGCGAGCACCGGCCCGAAACGGGACTGAACGGTAATACGGGACAACGCGCCCTGTGTGGTCGTCGGCACCGGGCCGTCCTGGAGCAGCGGCCCCTCGACGGAGCTGGCGACCAGCGTGCCGAACGCGGCGAAGGTGAGGCCTTCGAGGACGAGGTTCTGCCGGGGCCCCGCCGTCGGGGTCATCTTCTCGTTCGCGGGAATCGGCAGATCACGGACATACTTCCCGTCCCGGCGCGCCTCGCGGATCGACGGATCGATCAACGTCGTGCCGGTGCGCTCGCCCTCCTGAGCCCAGAAGTAGTGGCCGGTCCACGGGTCGACGCGCAGTTCCTCGGGGTCGATGGTCTGCTCGTTCTGGGGCGCTTTGGGGTCGTTCTTCGCGAGCGGCGGGTAGGGCGTGCCGTCCGGGCGCAGCAGCGGATGCGTGCCGGTGAACGCGACATCGCCGACGCCGTGCGCGTCGACCGGGAACTTCGCCGTGTAGAAGCGGGCGGGGTTGATCGCGGACCGGTCGTCGCAGATCAAGGCGTACTCACCGGTGCGGGGGTCGTAGTCGATCGAGGAGAGACCGCCGACGGTCGTTCCCTCGAACGGCGCCGCGTGCGGGACGACGCGTTCCCCGATCAGCCGAACCTGACGGTGACTCGGAGTCGCTTCGGCGACGGGAACGCTCAACAGGGTGAGGGGGAGCGCCGCAGCCATGGCGGCGGCCAACACACGACGTGACATGGCCTGTAGCACAGTCGATCAGGGTATCCGGCAGGTTGCCGGGACGTCACGCTTATCCTCGTGGGGTGATCGCTGCAGCGCTCGTCCCGATTCTGCTGGGTGCCGTCGTCGGCTGGGGTGGCTTCCTCGGCCTCCGTGAACGGCTGACGCGGGAAAGCAGCACGGGCGTGCGCACCCGTGCGTCGATGCGCAGCGAAGAGGCCTTCAAGCTGGCGAACCGGGTGGCCGGGCTGCCGACCCTGGTCGGCGGCGTGATCGGCGTGGTCGCCGGCGTCGCGGCACTCGTCATGCCCACCACGGCCGGGCTGCTCGCCGCCGCCGTCGCGGGTTTGCTCGGGATGTTCGCGCTGGTCATCGGCGGCGGAGTGCTCGGCAACCGGGCCGCCGCGACAGTGCCCGCACCCGTGCCCGCCGCCCCGGCCGGATGCAGCGGCTGCGCCTGCGGTGCCGGTGGCTGCGGCGTGCTCCAGCGTTCGGAGAGCTGAAGGGGACGTTCAGCGCGTCTCCTGCGACGAAGGGGACTTTCAGCGCATCCGACGCGAGGAAAGTCCCCTTCAGCTAATTCCGCTGGAGGTCGCCGGGGTGGGTGGCCAGCAGCGCGAGCGGAACGCCCTGACGTCGCAGCACCTGACCCCACAGATCGCGGTGCGGTGAGGCCAGGATGTCGCTCGGCAGCGCGGGCACGATGACCCAGTCCTCACGTTCGATTTCCCTGGCGAGCTGGCCGGAGTCCCACCCCGCGTATCCCGCGAAAACCCGCACCCCGCGGACCTTCGGCACGAGAACCTCCGGATCGGTGTCCAGATCCACCAGCGCGACCGGGCCGCGGACCGCGATCACGCCCGGCACGCTCGCCGCTGTCTCCCCGGTCCGCAACGCGGCCAGGCACAACGCGGTTTTCTTCTCCACCGGACCGCCGACGAACACCGCCTGCGGCTCGGCGACGTGCGTGCCCCAGTTCGGCAGGACATCGTGCACGGCGACGTCGCTCGGACGGTTCAGTACCACCCCGAGAGTGCCCTCGTCCCGGTGATCGATGACGAACACGACCGTCCGCCGGAAGTTCGGGTCGAGCATCGTGGGGGCGGCGACCAGGAGCGTTCCCGGCTCAACCTCGGCGTCCGCAGGCACGCCGCCCATAATCCCACCCCGGTGCACACGAATTCGCCCGGCACCGGGAACAAACATCCCACCTACCCCGTTGGACACACTGGTCGGCGCACTCCGTGTCCCCCGGGCTCACTGAAGAACCGCCTTTGTGGAATACCGTTCGGCCGGAGCCACACTGCGCATAGCCGCCGAGAGGCGAGATGGGGTGCGCTGGCCTCCTATGGTCGCCGCTGCGCGGCTTCCCATAGACCGTGTGCTGACCCGGGGGGCCGAGCCCCCCGGACCCCCACGGTGCGGTCGGTTCCTGACCCAGCGTGGTTCATGCGGCGGCTTCCCAACGCTCACAGGTGGGTCACAGGGGGCGACTAGGATTCCGGGGTGACGATCAGCGCTGGGGCGGCGACGGAACCGGTGGGGCCACGGGCCCTGGTCCGCGACCCCGAGTTCCGCAGGCTGCTGTTCACCCGCTTCGCGGCGCAGTGGGGCGACGGCGTCTTCCGCGCCGGGCTCGCGGGTGCCGTGTTGTTCAACCCCGAACGAGGCGCGAACGCGCTGGCCATCGCGGGCGGATTCGCCGTTCTGCTGCTGCCTTACTCGGTGATCGGGCCCTTCGCGGGCGCGCTGCTCGACCGCTGGGACCGTCGTCGCGTCCTGATCTTCGCGAACCTCCTGCGCGGCCTCGCGATTCTCGCCGCCGCCACCGCGGTCGGACTCGGCGCGGGCGGGATCGGGCTGTTCTCCCTCGCGCTCGCCGCGGAGGGCATCAGCCGGTTCATCGGCTCCGGGATGTCCGCCGCGCTGCCGCATCTGGTGCCGGAATCCAGCGTCGTCACCGCCAATGCCTTCGCCACGACGCTCGGCTCCGTGGTCGCGGTCATCGGCGGCGGATGCGCGATCGGGCTGCGTTTCTTGTTCGGCCCGGACAACGCCGGATCGGCGTGGACGACGTCGTTCGCGGTGCTCGGCACGATCGTCGCGGCGATCGTCGCGGGCCGGTTCCGCCGGGGGCAGCTCGGGCCGGACGTCGTCGACGAACCGACCAACCCGTTCGTCGCGGTCGCGCGCGGCCTGGCCGACGGAGCCCACCACGCCTGGCGCGCGCCGCGTGTCACCGCCGGGTTCATCGCGCTGTTCGCGCACCGGGCGTCGTTCGGCGCCTCGCTGCTCGTGACCACCTTGCTGATGCGCAACTACTTCACCAATCAGGGCGTTTTCCGCGCCGGGCTGCCGGGGCTCGGCCAGATGGTCGCACTGGGCGGCGCCGGCCTGCTCGTCGCCGGTCTGCTGACGGCCTGGCTGGTCCGGGTGTTCGGCAGGCTCCGGGTGGTGCTGGGCGCACTGATGCTCGCCGCGCTCGCGCAGTCCGCGCTCGGCCTCCCGATGCTGCTGCCGACCGCGCTGCTCGCGTCGTTCGTGATCACCGGCGCCGGGCAGGTGCTCAAGCTGTGCGTCGACTCGTCGATCCAGATCGACGTCGCGGACGAAGCCCGTGGCCGGGTCTTCGCGCTCTACGACACGTTGTTCAACATCACCCAGGTGGCCGCGGTGACGCTGACCGCGCTGTTCGTCCCGGACGACGGCCGCTCGCCGGGGCTGCTCATCGCCGCGACGATCTGCTATCTGCTCGGGGGAGCCGGATATCTGCTGGCCACGCGCCGGACGGCGCCCGCCTGATTCGCTGGCGCAAACCGTTGACTCCGGGTTCACCCATTTGGCCGGTACGACGGGACAGCGGGCATTAGGGTTGGCCGCGTCCCGTCCCGCTCGACCCCCGGGAGCACAGTGACCACCCCCGGCGACGACCATGCCCGTCTCGAAGCGCGCAACGCCGCGATGAAGGACCAGGTCGACACGCTGCTGGAGCAGTTCGAACGGCAGACCGAGCAGCTGCGGGACGCGCAGGCGGCGGCCGCCGAACTGACCGCGGTGGTGTCCTCACCGGACGGTCTCGTGCGCGCGACGATCGACTCGACCGGCTCGCTCGCCAAGCTCGAACTCGCGCCGAACTCCTTCGAGCGGACCACCCCGGCGCAGCTGGCGAACACCATCCAGAACCTCGTCCGGCACGGATCGTTGCAGGTCAAGCAGAAGGTCGCGGATCTCATGGCGCCGCTGACCGAGGGGCTGCCCGATCTGGCCGACCTCGTCGAAGGCGCGCCGTCGCTGCGCGGACTCATGCCGCAGATCCCGGACTTCCTCGAAGAAGAGGAACAGCCGCCACCGCCGCCGCGGCCGGACTCCTTCGAGGACCCGGCCGCCGGGTCGATCATGCGCAACGAGCAGGCCGCGCCGCCGCCTCCGCCCGCACCGCCCATGCCCGCGCCGAAACCGACTCCGCGGCGCGTGCGTCCCACCCAGGACGACGAAGACGAGGAACCACCCTCGTCCTGGATGCGGAGGGAGTGACCGATGCCGGACGGGCGCGGTTTCACCGCCGATCCGGAAGCGGTCAAATCCGCCGCCGGTGGGCTCGAAGTAGCCGCGGACAACCTCGAAGACGCCGCGAAGGAACTCCAGAGCGCGCTGAGTGCGCAGGGGGAGTGCTGGGGTGATGACGACTCCGGCAAGGAGTTCGCGAAGGACTACGTACCGGGGGCGAAGGGCGCCGTCGAGGGCTTCGGCAACCTGGTCGAAGGTCTGCGTGGGCTCTTCCGCAATGTCGACCAGTCGATGAAGGCCCTCCATGGCGCCGACCAGACCGTCGCGGACACGCTCACGAAGGGCAAGGGGCAGTAATCCGTGGGTATGGAGATGCCCGACGCGGTCAAATGGCTGCTGCCCATCGTCGTCGGGGAGAGCTGGCCCGAGGGCGACGAGGACAAGCTCCGCGCGCTGCGGGACGCCTGGCACAACGCGTCCACCGCGATCCCGCAGGCCTCCCAGATCGGGAGCACCGCGGCCACCGGTGTCCTCAACAACTGGTCCGGTGACGGCGCGCAGGCGTTCGGCGAGCAGTGGAAGAAGTTCGTCGAGGGCGACGACGCGTACTTCAAGAACCTGGCCGAGGCGTGCAAGGCGCTCGGCGATTCGTGTGATCAGACGGCGCTCGACGTCGAATACACGAAGTACATGATCATCATTTCGCTGATCATCCTGGCCGCGCAGATCGCGGCGATGATCGCGGCCGCCGCGGTGACCTTCGGCGGGTCGACGGCCGGGATCGCGCCCGCGCAGATCGCCACCAGGATGACCGTCCAGATGCTGTTCCGCCAGCTGCTGGAAAAGCTCGCGCAGCAGGGGTTCAAACAGGTCGCGAAGGAGCTGCTGGAGAAGTTCCTCAAGCAGGGTCTCAAGAAGATCGGCAAGGAGATCCTCAAGAACGAGGCGATGAACCTCGGGATGGACGCGGGGATCCAGGGCCTGCAGATGGCCAAGGGCGACCGCAAGGAATGGGACTGGAACAAGACCAAGGACTCGGCGATCAGCGGCGCGGTCGGCGGAGTCGTCGGCGCCGCGAGCGGGTCGATCGGCCGCGGCGCGACCGAGGGGCTTTCGCACAGCGCCGGCGGGCAGGTCGCCGACGCCGCCATGCGCGCGGGCGCGCGGGGCGCCGTCGAGGGTGTCGCACAGACGGTCGGGCAGGCCGCGGTCACCGGGAATCTCGGGGATCTGTCGGCGAAGGACCTGCTCACCGGCGCGTCGAGCGGTGCCGTCGGGGGTGCCGCGGGTGGCGCGAAGGAGCAGATCGGCCACATCAAGGAGGCCAACTCCCCGCACGCCGAACCGTCCGGTGGCAACCACTCCGGTGATTCCGGCGACGACGGTGGATCGTCGAACGAGCCTTCGTCACGGTCGTCGGAATCCGAACCTTCTTCGCGGACAACGGATTCCGAGCCGTCTTCGCGTTCGTCGGAGTCGGAGCCGTCGACACGCTCCTCGGAGTCCGAACCGTCTTCGCGGTCGTCTGAGCCTTCCGGAGAGCCGAGCCGGTCGAACGAGCCGTCGTCGAATCACAGCCAGGAGAGCGGCGGTTCGACCGAGACGCGGACGTCGGAACCGTCGCATCAGTCCACTCAGGACAGTGGATCGGACCTGCACCACACCGGCGAACAACCGCGGCACGCGCCCGAGACGCAGCATTCCGCGGAAACCCAGCGCGCACCGGAAACCCAGCACGTGCCGGAAAGTCGCGCGCCCGAGCACACCACCGAGACGCCACAGCCCCACCACACCGCTGAGACGCAGAGCGCCCCGGTGTCACACGACCCGGCGCCCCCACACCAGAGCGAAACCTCGGCACATCGCCCTGCCGACACCGGGACGTCGACCAGTTCCGATCACGTCCAGCAGCCCGAACATCCGGCCGCGCCGCAGGAAGCCCCGCGCTCCGCGGCTGCGCAGACCGCGGAGGGGCCGGCACCGCAGCAACAGGCACCCGCCGCGCAGCAGCAGCCCGCGGCGAACCCGCCCGCGGGTGGTTCCGCGCCACCGATGAGCGGTGGCGGCATGGGCGGGGGCATGGGCGGCGGTGCGCACGGATCGTCCGGTGGCTCCTCGGGTGGGTCGTCGTCCGGCGGCTACGGCATGGCGCCGAACACCCCGAACCCGCCGCAGGGTGGCTTCACCCCTGGTGGTTACCCGGGCGGAGAGCCGCCGCGCCAGGGCCGCCCGCAGGACAACGTCGCCGCAGCCGGGTACACCGGTGGCGGTCAGCCGGAAGGCTTTCCCGGACAGGGACAGCCGCCGATGCCGGGCCAGCCGCCCCAGCCTCCGCCGCCGCAGGGCGGATTCGCACCGCCGCCGGGAGGAATGCCGCCAGGCGGCGGGATGCCCCCAGGTGGCATGCCGCCGGGCGGTGGCGGACCGCGCCCGTCCGGTCCGCCGCAGGGCGGTCCGCCGCCGAACCAGCCGCCGATGCCGCCACGTGGCGGTCCCGGTTTCCCGCCCGGCGATCCGCGTCGGATGCCCGAACAGTTCGGTGGACGTCCCGGGCAGCCCCAGGGCGGCCCGCCTCGTCCGCCCGGCCCGCCTCCTGGTCCGCCAGGTGGGCGTGGTCCTGGTGGCTATCCCGGTCAACCGCGGCCAGGTGGTCCGATGGGGCCGGGCGGACCCGGTCCGCATCCGGGTGGCCGTCCGCCGATGCCACCTCCGCCGGGACGTCCGCCGATGGGGCCGCCGAACGGCGACCCGCGGTTCGGTCCGCACCAGGGCCGTCCGCCGGGCATGCCGCCGCAGGGTCCCGGCCCGCGTCCGCCGCAGCCGTTCGTGCCCGAACAGCCACGTCCCGGGCACCCGCCGCAGGGCCACGCGCCTGCGCAGCCACCGCCGGGAACCCCGCAACCGCCGCACGTCCCGCATGAGCAACCGCGTCCGCAGGAACAGCGGCCGGTCGAGCGCACGCCGGAACACACCCCGGCGGAACAGCCGCGCCCGCCGGAGCAGCAGCCGTACGGGCAGGAGCGGACTCCGCAGCAGGAGACTCCTGCCGAGCGCGCGCCCGAACAGCAGCCGCCGCACGACAACGCGGCCACGCCGGAACACGGCCCGCGCGAGCAAGCACCGGTGCAGCAGGGCACGGACGAGCACCGCCCGACGGAGGCCCCGCGGGAGCAGGCCCCGGAGCAGCACGAGCCGGGCGCACGCGTGCCCGAGGAGCAGCACACCCCGCAGGAGCGGACTCCGGAGCAGGAACACGCCCCGGCCCACGAGCCGGAGCAGGCACCGCAAGAGCACGAACCCGCGGCACAGCACGACGAGCAGCCGTCCGTCGAGGACCACACGCCCGGTCACGACGAGGGACACTCGCCGGTCGACGAGAGCTACCTGCACGATCCCGGGTTCCGCAGCCACGATCCGGCGGATCTCGACCGGATCGTGGAGACCCAGCTCGACCACGGCCACGTCGACGCCGAGACCGGCGAGCTGCGGCACGAGCAGGTCCGCCGCGAGGCGCTGGCCTTGCGGGACAAGAACTTCCCGCACATGTCGGACGCGGGCGCGATCGCCGTCCACTCGTACACGCGGGTGGAGATGGTGCATCCGCTGACGCACGCCCAGCGCATGGGCGGCGAGGCACTGGGCGATCTGACGCCCCAGGCGCGGGCGGTGACCTCGGGACTCAACGAGATGCCCGAGCACGTCGGCACGGTCTCGAGGATGGTCAACTTCGACCGGCACCCCGGCCGGATGGAAGCGTTCCTGGCGAACTACCGCGAGGGACAGGTCGTCGTCGAACCGGCGTTCCTTTCGACGTCGAAAATCGACGCCGAGCATCCGCGCAGCAACTTCCCCGGCGAAGTCGAGATGCGCATCGAGTCCAAGACCGGGCGCGACGTCTCGAAGCTCGCGGCGCTGGAGCACGAACGCGAAGTCATCATGAAGCCGGGTTCGCAGCTGCTCGTGCACGGCGTCGAGATGGGCCGCGGGCATCCGGATCACCCCGAGTACACGCATCGCAATCCCGACGGCAGCATCAACAAAGAGCCGAAGTGGATCGTGCACGCGGAGGAGGTCCCGCCCGGCGACCCGCGGCATCTGGGCGCGGACGAGGCTCAGCGGCAGGTCGAGGAACGCCGCGAGCACAACGTCGCCGACGAGGAACGTTTCCAGCGCGAGCAGGAGGAAGCCGACCGGAAGTTCGAAGAGGAGCACCCCGAGCTCTTCAAGAACAACATCAAGGACATCTTCAAGGTGTTCGGCGGCGACGAGGACACTCCGGCCGATCACCCCGAGCCGGAGCCTCGCCGCGAACCGGCGAAGCACGAGCCCGAGGGCGGCTGGTCGGAACTCGCGAAACCACTGGAGCCGGGCGGCGAACCGGTGATCCACCACGACTCGGTCGAGACGCCACAGCAGGAAGCGCGGCTCCTGCGCGACAACCTCCGTGGCATCGAAGAGGTCAACACCCGCCACTACTACGCCGAGAACGCGCTCGAGAACGGCTACCGGACGAACTCCGCGGAGTCGATGGTGGCGTACGAGCAGCGGATGAACGGCGAACCCGCCGTCGCCACCCCTGCCGACGGCGCGCTGTCACATCAGCAGAGCCTCGATCACGTCAGCGAACGACTCGGCGGCCAGTGGAGCGATCGCGGCAACTTCGACAGCATCGCGC
>NZ_JBHYIQ010000004.1:7621-35450 GCF_042739895.1 Amycolatopsis sp. NPDC059021 | reverse complement strand
GCCGACGGCGCGCTGTCACATCAGCAGAGCCTCGATCACGTCAGCGAACGACTCGGCGGCCAGTGGAGCGATCGCGGCAACTTCGACAGCATCGCGCGTGAGCTGGGCGAACGTCCGGTCGGCGCGCGGACCGCGGTCGCGTTCGAGCACCACGTGCCCGGCGACCCGCATGCCCCGGCGGACTCGCCCGCCGCGCATCCGCGGGTGGAGAGCCGGATCGTCGCGGCGGTCAAGACCGAGCACGGCGTCGTGTTCGCCGACCCGCGCAGCGGGCGACTGGCGGAGCTGCCCCACGACGCGACGGGCATCAAGGCCATGCCGCTCGGCGGCGGCGAGGCGCCGGCTCCGCACCACATCACCGAGTCGCACACTCCGGCGGAGTCCGCGCATCGGCCCACCGAAGAACACACCGAACACACCGAGCACCCGGAACATGCGGAGTCCACAAAGGACACCGAGCCGCCCGCCCGCGAGCCGGAACCCACCAGGGAAGAGCCGTCGTCCGACATCGCCGAACGCCTCGGCCAGGGTCGGGAAACCGTGCCGCACAACGAGGACTACCTGTCCGACCCGGAGCACCGGGCGACCGAGGCCGATCACCGCAGCATCCGCGAAGCCGTCGGCGACCAGCGGATCTACGATCAGATCGCGGAAAACGCGCTGAGCCGCCGCGACGCGCACGAGCATTTGCGCCACATGACCGACGAGGGCGCGATCGCGGTCCACGGCTACACGCGCGGCGAGTACTCCTACCACGTCAACGAGGCGAACCGGCACGGTCCGGGGCACCCCGGTTTCGAGCTGGCACAACACAATTCACGGGCGATCGTGGACGGCCTCGCCCAGCTCCCCGATCACGTCGGCGAGGTCGTACGCGGTATCGACGTGCACGGCGACCCGCATCTGGCGAAGCTGACCGCGGATCACTACGTCGTCGGCGAGACGACGGTCGAGCCGACGTTCACCAGCGCGTCGATCAAGACCGGCGAGTTCTCCAGCTCGAAGTTCGGCGACGACGTCGAGCTGCACATCCAGTCGAAGACGGGCAAGGACGTCTCCGCGCTGGCGGAGAACCCCGGCGAGCGCGAGTCGCTGTCCCGGCCGGGCACCCAGCTCCACGTGCACAGCAAGGAACTGGTGGTCACGCCCGAGGGCAAGCGGAAGTGGGTCATCCACGCCGAGGAGGTCACCCCCGGCGACCCGCGTCATCTCGGCCCCGAAGACGCCCGGCGCAAGATGGCCGAGCGGCGGGAACGCTTCACCCAGGAAGCCCCCGAGTACGCGCGGCGCAGGCAGAACGCCCTGATGGAGCGCCTCGGCGGCGCCGTCGAACCGGAGACGCCACCGGCAAAACCCGTTGCGCCCGAACCGTCCATTTCGGACCGTCTCGGCGGGCACGGGTTCGGCGAGGAACCCGCACCGCATGCCGGCGAAACGCCCGCGCACGACGGCACGTCCACGCACGAGCCACAGGACTTCTCGTCGATGGCGCGGCCGACGAATCCGCCGTACGAGGCGGCGATCCACGCCGGCACCGCGTCGCCGGAGCAGCGTGCCGCCTATGTCCGCGAGCGGCATCCGCACCTCGGCGAGGTCAACCCCGGCTTCCATCAGCCGGGCGCGCTGGAGAACGGCTACATGTCGAACTGCACGCGCACGCCCGAGGCGTACTGGGACCGGCTGCACGGCGGGAACGCCACGGCGGAGCCGATCCCGTTCGGCCAGATGGACAGCCGTGGCACGCTCGACCACATCGAAGACCGCTTCGGCCAGAAGTTCTCCGGACGCGCCGACTACGACACCGTGATCCGCGAGATGCGGGACATGCCCGAGGATCACCACGCGGTGGTCGCGGTGAAGTACGAGGACGCGAACGGCGTCGAACGCGGGCACGTCGCGATGGTCGTGAACACCCGCGACGGGGTGGCGTTCATCGACCCGCAGTCCGGCGACCTGCTGAACCTGCCCACGCCGCCCAAGGACATCCGGCTCATGCACGTCGGCGTCCCGGACACCGGCGGCGTGCCGCACACGACGACGTCGCACGAACAGACGTCGCACGAACAGGCCCCGAAAGAGCCGATCACGGAGCCGAAGCCCGCACAGCCGGTGGATCCGCGGATCGCCTTCGCGAAGCCGCCGGAGACGCCGGTCGATCCGCGCATCGCGTACGCGCGGGACGGCGGCCCGCACGGGGTCGACGTGCGGCCGTCGCGGATCGGGCCGGACGGGCGGCCGGTGCCGTCGTTCACCGAGCACGTCCCGGCGACGCCGGAGCACCCACCTGCGACACACCACCAGCCGGACCACGGCGGCTACGGCATGGCCGAGCGGCCGCACGACGAAGCCGTGACGGGCCACGAGCACGTCGATCCACGCGTGCGTGAAGAGGCCGAGCGTTTCCTTTCGCGGCCGGAGGTCGAGGCCGCGCTGGACAGCCACGCGTCGGGCGACTACATCCGCGCGCACCTGGCCGAACACCCCGGCCTGCTGAACCTGATGCAGGACCCGGTGAACGAGACGCTGACCCGCTCGTTGCTGAACAACCCGAAGACCATCGAAAGCCTGATGGAACACCCGGAGGCCATCCCGATCCTGGAGACCGCCGCGCACGAGGCCGTCACCCGGGGCGACGAGCTGGTCAGGGAGGTCCACGAGGCCGGCGTCACGCCGTTCGAGCCGACCCGGGAACAGATCGAGATCGCCGAAGCCGCGGAAGAGATCGCCGCGGGAGCGAAGCCCGAGGACCGCAAGCACGCCAGCTTCCTCCCGGAGTTCCGCAACAACGAGGAGGCCACCAAGCAGTGGGTGGCCGACGAGCGGGCGAACTGGCGCGCGAACCAGGACAAGCTGAACGCGATCGCGGACCGGCTCGCCGCGGAGAACGACGGCCACGCCGGTTACCGCACGAAGCCCAAGGAGGACGACCGCGCGCTCGCGAAGATCGCCAAGTACAAGGGCGACGGCGGGCAGCTGACCGACCTCGTCGGGGCCAAGGTGCAGTTCAAGACGGTCGCCGACCTCTACAACGCACTGCGCGAGGTGCAGAACGACCCGGCACTCAAGATCGTCTACTTCGAGGACCGGATGGCCAACCCGAAGCCCAGCGGCTACCGCGATCTGCAGATGAACGTGCAGCTGCCGAACAAGCACGTCGCCGAACTGCGGCTGCACCTGACCCACATCGACGACGTCGCCGCCTACGAGCACGCGTTGTTCGAGGTGCGCCGCGACTTCGAGACGTTGAGCCGTCAGGAAGGTCGCGGCGGGAAGCTGTCGCCGGAAGAGGCCGCACTGGACGCCGCGCTGATCGAGCAGTTGCGCGGGCGTTTCCAGGAGGCACTGGAACAGGGGCTGCCGCCCGCGACGCGCGAGGAGAATGCGTGATGGCCTTCCGGACCCCGATGTTCTTCAAGTACTTCGCCCAGCCCTACCGGGTGGACTCGACGCCGGACGGCGGGCTGACCGGGAAGATCCTCGACCTGGGCACCGGCGAGTTCGTGGAAGACGACTCCCATATCCGCGAGGCGGTCTGGGCGACGACCAGCTCGGACATCCGGACGCTCACCGAGGATCGGTTCGTCCAGGAGACCGAGGCCGCACGCAACGAATGGCTCCGCGGGGAAGGGGCGATCTTCGCGCTCTACGAAACGGTGAACGGCATCTACCAGCTCGCCCGCGACGAGGACCGCCCGATGGCACCGGAGGAACGGGCGCTGATCCAGTCGATCTACCGGCGCACCTTCACGATGTGGGAGGACGAGTCGGCCCGCCGCGCCGCCGGTGAGCCGCCATCGTTCCCGGTCACGAGCAGGTTCCCGGAAGGGAGCACGTGATGGGCCGACACAGGGCACGATGATTCACGTGGAACAACCCCTGTCCCCCGAAGAGCAGCGCGCCGTGTTGATCGGCATCGGCAAGCTGGTCCGTGCCCACCGCGTGGACGACACGCTGCCGGTCGAGGTCTCGTTCCGGCAGGCCGGGAAGCACACCGAACTCGAGGTCCGCAACGCCGGCGAACAACCGGAGCTGACCGAGCTGTTCACCCGGCTCCGCGCCGGGATGTACACCACCGGCCGCGGCACCTGGCTCCAGTCGCGATTCACCCTCGCCCCCGAAGGCACGTTCGACTTCGACTTCACCCTCGACACCGAGCCGGCGTGGACCGAACCGCCGGAGCAGGGCTCGACGGCCTATCCCGACGAACTCGCCGAGTTCCCGCGCGAGGACGAGCACATCCCGGACTGGTGGCGGCTGCGGGCGCAGCTCCCGCTGGGGGTGGTGTTCCGGCACGCCCGCGTCGTCGACGCCTACACCGAGGGCGAACCGCCGAAAGTCGACCGGGAGCCGTTGCCCGAGGCCGAGGTGCCGCTGGTGCTCCAGTACCTCGAACGCGAGGCCGTCGTGCTCGCCGGGGACGGACTCGGCCCGGACATCTTCGCCGACGGCGCACCGGAGGACGTCCCCGAGCGCTACCACACCGACGGCGTCTGGATCTGGCACGCGTCCGTACCGCACTACCTGCGCAAATACGGGATCCCGCCGGAGCCGGACCTGGTCGCGCACATCCGGGCGAACACCTTCCAGCCGCCGTACGTCGAGCAGCTCGTCCGCCGGACCGCGGAGGCCGACCTGCTCGGCCGTCCGAGACCGAGACCCGGCCGCGCCGACGTCAAGCGGACCGAGGGCGACGTCGCGGCCGAGCTGGAGACGACGCCGAACCCGCGCCTGCCCGACGACGAGCTGCTGATCGTGCTGGTCCGCAGGCTCGGCGAGCACGGCGTGTGGCCGGAGGCCTACCGCATCGGCGAGCGGGCCGACGGGACCTGGTGCCTCAACTTCACGCCCGATGGCTGGGAAGTCGCCGCGCACGCCGACGGCGCCCCGGTCGCCCCGCGCTACTTCGACCGGCTGGAGGACGCGGCTCAGCAGTTGCTCGGCGCGCTGCTGCTGCACCCGGCGCGGATGACCGCCGGGCATGAGACACCGCTCGAGACCGCCAAGGAACTCGCCGACTGGCCTGTTCAGGCGGCCGCGGGTGAGCCTCCCCTCACCCTTCTCCGGAACAAGCGCATCACCCGGCTGGTAGCGGGTACGGTCGTTCTGCGTTTCGGTGAGGAACCCGGGAACCTCGTGCACCACGACGGGGTACGGTTCGCCACGACGTCCCTGCCGCTCGAGCGGGAGCGCGTCGTGCGGGGCTACCGGCTCCGCCGCCCACTGCACGTGATCACGGGGATCACGGTTCCGTGGGCGAATCTGCCGGGTGGGGCGGTGGCCTACGTGCTGCCCAGGACGATCGCCGAGCACGAGTCCGACGGAAGCCTGGAGAGGATCGAGTAGGTGGAAGCGGCGGAAGCGATTGCCAAGGTCGACGAGTGGCTGCGCGCCGTGCACGGCGCGGGCGTGTCGGGCCCCGGCGGGCTGCGGATCGACCAGGAAAAGGTACGGCGCATCCCCGAAGGCTGGTCGGTGCCGTACAACACCATCGCCTTCCTCGACGAGGGAAAGGCCGAGAAGGAGATCTTCCCGCCGCCCTCGGTCGTGGTCCGCGAACCCGACGGCGAGCTGCGGCAGGCGCATCCGCACCCCGGCGGGCTGAGCGTCCCGGTCGCCTTCCCCGGTCAGGAGAACTGGCGCGAGGTCGTCGACCCGGAGTACGTCAAGTCCGGCCTCGGTGAGCTGGGCGTGCCGCTGCCCGCGGTCGCGGGCTGGGTCAAGGTCAACGACGATGGTGTGCAGACCGGCGAAGAGCGCGAGAACCCGGAGTACAAGGCCGGGCCCATCCGCCGCGGCTACCCCAAACCGGAGAACACCCTCGAAACGCTGTTGTCGTTCGCGAGCGTCGGCTGGCTGACCCGCGAGCAGCTGCTGATCGGGCTGCTGCGCTGCGAGGTGTTCGTCCCGCTCGACCTCGAGACCGGCAAGACCGACCGCTTCTACTTCACCGAGGAACGCAACGAGCTCAAGGTCTTCAGCTCGACCCGCAATCTGCCCTCGCGCGAGCACGGCTGGTGGCAGGTCGACCTCGCCACGCTCGCCGAGTTCGAACACCCGCCGAACCTGGTGATCAACGGCGGCCCGGCGACCTTCGAGGACGTCAGCGGCCCCGAGCTCGCCGATATCGCGCGCCGCTTCCCGCGCCGCGAGCCGCGGATCGACACCCACGGCAAATGCCCGGAGGCCGAAGAGGATCTCGAGCGCGTGGCGCGGGAGACCGCGACCAGGATGGGCCTCGCCGAACCGGTCGGCCCGCCGCTCGCCGCCGCCGAGAAGGCCCGCAAGCGCGGGTACGAGCTGACGGCCGAGGAGTGCCAGAAGACCGTTCTCGGCGAGTCGTGGCTGCGGCGGCTCAGCCTGCCGGAACCGCCGCCCGGCCGCCCCAACGACCTGCGCGCGAACGGGCTCGCCCCGGCCTACGACAACGACGGCAACACCGTGCCGAGGCTGGACACGTTCGGCAAGTACTTCGAGCGCGAACTCGACGGGTATCGCTACGGCTGGCAGCGCGTCACCGGCGCGTACGTCGGCTTCGCGCTCGGCGAGGCGCTCGGCACCGCCGTCGACCGGATGCGGCTGGACGAGATCCACGCCAAGTACGGGCCCGAAGGCGTCACCGATCTGCCGATCGCGTTCGACCAGCCCGGCCGGATCGGCTCGCTGACCCAGCGGCTGCTGTTCTACACCGAGGCCGTCATCCGCAGCCCGCATCGCGAGCAGCCGGAGTCGCGCGAGGTCGAGCAGCAGTTCGGCGACGTCGTGCGCGGCGCGCTGCGGCGCTGGCTGCACACCCAGGGCGCGCCGCTGGACGCCCCCGACGGCTGGCTGGTCAAGGTGCCGGAGCTGCGCGTCCGCCGGACCTCGGACGACGTGCTGCTCAACTCCTACCACGGGGTGGTGACCAACGACCCGCAGACGCCGCCGATGTCCGGGCCCGCCGCGCTGATCCCGGCGTTGCCCGCGGCGCTCACCGTCGCGGGGCCCGGCAGCGGGTTCAGCGGCGGATCGCGTCAGGCCGTCCGCGAGCTGGCGGGCCTCACCCACCCCGGCGAGCCCGACCTCGCCGCCGCGACCTACCTGACCTGGCTGTTCGAGCCGGCGCTGACGAAGGACGCGTTCAGCTACCCGATCTGGAACCTGTCCCGGGAGATCCTCAACCCGGACAACCAGTACCAGCAGGGCCCGGAGTGGGACGCGGTGAAGGCGATGGTGGCGGAGTCCGTCCCGTTCTTCGCCGAGCACGGCTTGCCCGATCTGCGTGCCCCCGAGCTGATCGGCGACGGCAAGAGCACGCTTTCCGTGCTGGGACGTGCTTTCGCCGCGTTGTCCGGCTTCGAGAACTACCCCGAGCAGGCGCTGCTGCGCGCGGTCAACCACTCCGGACGCAGCGCGCTCACCGGGGCGATCGCCGGGGCGCTGCTCGGCGCGCGCACCGGGATCCCCGGGCTGCCGCAGAAGTGGGTCGATCAGCTCGACCTGCGGTACCTCGTGGAGAACGTCGCGTCGGACGTGTACTGGCACTTCGACCGGCACTCGGCGCTCGGCGCGCTCGGGGAGCAGTGGATTCAGCGGTATCCCCGGCACTGATCCGCCGGGACCGCAAGGATGGGGAGCATGAACGCAGAGGAAGCCGTCGCGCGCCTCGAGGACTGGCTGCGGAACACACCGGACGGCGACCGCACGACCGGTCCGGCCGCGCTGCGCGTCCGGCCGGAGTACACCGTGCATCGCAACGGCGGCTGGAACTTCACGCTGAACGCCGCCGGCTACCTCGACGGCACCGACCCCGGTAAGGGCCTGTTCCCCAGCCCGGTGGTGTTCGTGCCCGACGACGGCGGCGAAATCACCTACGACCTGGCGATGATGGCCCAGGGCGCGGGGGACACCGCCGAGACCGGTTTCACCGAGTGGCGGCCCGACATCGACCCGGAATTCGACGCCGACGCGTTCCCCGAACTCGGGATCCCGAAGCGCGCGGTACGTGGCTGGGCCCAGTACACGCTGTACGACCAGGAAACCGGCGAGTACAAGGTCAACGGCGACTACCGGCCCGGTCCACTGTGGACGGGCTACCCGGCACCTGCCACCGATGTCGAAAAGCTCGTCGGCTACCTCAACGTCGGCTGGCTCAGCCGCGGCGAATTCACCGCCGCGCTGCTCGACCGCGACGTCTTCGTGCCGCTGCACAACGGCGAACCGATCTTCCGGCCGCTGCGGAACGGGCCGCCGGGGGACACCCGGGAACTGATCGCGTTCAGTTCCTCGGCGAAGGTCCCGGCTGCCTATCCCGAGCGGCTCGTCGGCCGGCCGCGGCAGATCCTGAACCGCTGGCGCACCTTCGCGATGACCCTCGACCCCGGCGGCCCGACGCCGATCTCGCTGACCTCGCGCGAGCTGTACCTCGTCCGCGATCCGCTGCCTCCAGGCGTTGTCGAGCGCGAGCCGGTGACCGCGTTCGCGCCCGAAGCGAGCCCCGAGGTTCTCGACGCGCTACCCTCGCTGGCCGCCGAATTCGACGTCACACCGCCAGATCTGCTCTCGCGGCATCTCCAGTACGTCGCGAAGGGCGCGCGCGAGAACGGCTACGAGCTGAGCGCCGCGGAGTGCCTGAAGTACCTTCGCGCCTTCGCACTGCGTTACCGCAACGCGGCCAACCTGCGGAACGGACAGCCACAGAGTTGGCCCGACGACCTGGCCGCCGAGGGTCTGATCACGCACTTCGCCGACGACGGCTCGCCGCGTCCGGTGCCGTGGACGTTCGGGAAGTTCCTCGCCGAGGGCACGCCTAGCAGCGCGTACGCCTGGCATCGCGTCCTCGGCGCGTATGTCGGTTTCGCGATCGGGGATGCGCTCGGTTCGGGCGCCGACCCCGCCGGACCGCTGCCGCTGGGTGGCCTGACCCGGCAGTTGCTGTTCCACACCGAGTCCGTGATCCGCGGCCTGCCGTCGATCACCGAGACCGGCGAAGTACCCGCGACGCTCCCCGCGGGCGGACGTCCGGACGGCTGGATCGCGCGGGCCACCGCGCACGCGGGCCCACCGCCGTCGGACTTCTCGGGCCTGTTCGCGACGGCGCTGGCCGCGACCCTCGCCGGTGGCGTCGAGCTGTCCACTGTGGATGGTGAGCTCTACGCGAAGGCCGTCGCGCGCGAGCTGATCGGCACCGCGGCCGGGCCGGAGATCTCCGCGGGTGTCGACCTGCTGGTGACATTGTTCCGCGCGCTGCTCACCAAGGACGAATTCGCGCTGCCGGTGCACATCCTGCTCAAACAGCAGGGGGGCAACGACCTCGCGAAATCCGTCCTCGCCCTGCGTGAGGACCGCGCTGCCGACGACGTCACGCAGTTCGACGGCATCGGCGATGGCCGGTCGCCGCTTTCCGTGCTGGGCCGCGCGTTGTTCGCCGCCGCCAAGCGCGGTCACGACCCGGAAGCCGCGCTGGAACTCGCCGCCCGCGGTGGGCCGGTCTGTGCCGCGCTCGTGGGCGCGATGGCCGGTGCCCGCGTCGGTGTCCCCGGCCTGCCGCTGGCCGCGTCGCTGACCGACCTCGGCCTGCTGGACAACGTCGCGAGCGACGTCTTCCGGCATTTCAACCGCTTCGGGGTGGCCCGCGAGCCATCCGAACGTGAGCGCTGGCAGCGGCGCTATGCCAAATAGGCACGCTTTTCGCCGGTTTGGCATCTACCGGCGCAGCCCCCATGGAGAGAACTAAGTGCACGACTGGCTTCACTTCCCGGCAGTACGGTCCCGGTTGCGGGGCAGCCTCCTCGCCGGGGCGATCGGCGACGCGCTCGGCGCGAAGACCGAGTTCGATGCGATCGACCGGATCCGGGAGATCGCCGGACCGGACGGGATCACCGACTTCATCCCGGCGTACGGCGGCGTCGGCCGGATCACCGACGACACGCAGATGACGCTGTTCACCCTCGAAGCACTGATCAGGGCCCACGCGCAGCAACGCCGTACAGGCTCCGCCGACGTCGTCCAGTCGCTGCAGATGGCCTATCAGCGGTGGCTGCACACACAGGGCGTCGCCTGGGACCGGGCACGAGGCCCAGAGTCGGACTCCGAAGCACCCGACGGCTGGCTGATCACACATCAGGAGCTGTTCAGCCGCCGCGCGCCGGGGCTGACCTGCTTCGGCGAGTTGGAGGCGTACGGACGCACCGGCAAACGCGGCGGTGTGGACCGGCCGGTGAACAACTCGAAGGGTTGCGGTGGCGTGATGCGCGCGGCGCCGATCGCGCTGTGGTCGGAGAACCTCGCGGAGCTGTTCACCCTCGGCGCGGAGAGCGCCGCGCTGACCCACGGTCACCCGAGTGGGTATTTGTCGTCGGGCACTTTCGCGGTGCTCATGCACCTGCTGCTGCGTGGCGAACCGCTGCCCAGCGCGGTGGCGATCGCCCGGCTCGAACTGGAACGGCACGAGCACCACGAAGAGCAGACCACCGCGCTGGACCAGGCACTGGCGCTGGCCAAGGAGGGGCCACCGACGCCGGAGAAGCTGGAGAGCCTCGGGCAGGGCAACGTCGGTGAGACCGCGCTGTCGATGTCCGTCTACGTCGCGCTGACCACGTCGGACGCGGATTCCGCGCTGCTCGCGTCGGTCAACCACAGCGGCGACAGCGACTCGACCGGCTCGGTGTGCGGCAACCTCGTCGGCGCGATGTACGGCGAGCAGGCGCTGCGCGCGAGCTGGCTCGACCGGCTCGAGCTGCGCGAAGTGATCGAGCAGCTCGCCGACGACGCGCTGGCGGAGTTCGCGGCGTCCTCTTCGGACGCGCCAGGGGATGACGGTTGGTACGAGCGTTACCCAGCCGGTTAGATTGAGCCCCCAGCACTGGGGATGGGGAGGAACGAACGTGCGTTACCGGGTAGAAGCGGCACATCGCCCGGATGGCCTATACGCGTCCTGGGGTGAGGGCGTGTACGCAGCTCAGCGATCCACGACGGACGGCACGATCCTGCTGTCCGCGGTCGCGGGCGAGGAAGCTCCGGCGGATTTCGACCGCGAGTACGAGGGCCGTCCGGCCAGGATCGTGCTCGCGAACGAGGTACCCGCGACGTTCAGCCTCCGGACCTTCTGCGAGTACGACGACGAGCTGTACGAGGTGGCGCCCGGCGAAGGCAGGTTCACCCTGCGCTGGACCCGCGACGATCCGGCACGGGCCGCGCAGCTGGGGCTCGTCGATTTCTCGGTGACCGTCGACCCGCGGCAGGTGACCGCGCTCTGGCAGGTCCGGAACGACTTCGTCGAGAGCGTCGAGAACGCCCCGGAGCCCGGCACGGGTGACCAGAACGCGTTGCTGCGCGCGATCGGCCGCACCCTGCGGGACGCGGCGCCGTCGGGCTGGCAGCGCATCGCCGCGCAGTTCCGCCAGGTCGGGAACTACGCCGAGCTCGAGATCCGCGTCGTCGGCGACGACAACGGCCCCGTGTCGGTCTCGCTTCCGGCACCACCCCGGCTGTCCGCGTACTTCGCGCGGTTGCGCTCGGCGATGTGCAAGCCGGAGGAAGGCGCCTGGTTCCAGGGCACGTTCACCCTGGACGCCGCCGGCCAGTTCGACTTCGACTACGACGCACAGCACGAGCCGAACTGGCGGGTTCCGCCGAACGACGGAGGCCGTCCGTCGACAGCGCCCTACGGCGTCGAGCTGGCGTCGTACCCGCGCGCGTCGAAGCACATTCCCGGGTGGCTGGCCGTGAAGGCCGGTCTCCCGCTGGACGTGACCTTCCGGCACGCCCTCGTCGTCGACGCGCACAACGAGGGCGAACGACCGGTGGTGAACCGGCCGCCGGTGCCGCCGGATCAGGTCCGCGGGGTGCTCGACTACCTGTTCCGCGCGCCCGTCGCGGTGCACCGGCCCGCGCCGCTGCCGGACATCTTCGCGCCGCCCGGCGCTCCGCCGGACGTGCCGGACGCCTTCCACACCGACGGGTTCTGGATCTGGCCCGCCGCGGTGCCGCACTATCTGCGGAAGTACGGGGTGCCGCCGGAGCCGGAGTTCGTCGACTACATCCGGGCCGCGGGTTTCCGGCCGCCGTACGTCCCCGAGCTGGTCCGCGCGACCGCGGAGGCGGAGATCCTCGGCACCCCGCGACCCGCGCAGTCGGAGGCGGATCTGCCCGACGACAGCCTGCTGACCCGCGTCGTGCGCGACGGCGAGGTCGGGAAGCTGAGCGCGTCGGAGACGCTCGACCTGCTGACCCACCGGCTGACCGAACTCGGCATCCCGTCCTCGGCGTACCGGATCGGCGCGAACGAGATGCCCGCCGAGGGCGTGTGGACGCTGCGTCGTGCCGAGAACGGCTGGGAGGTTTCGCGGCCGCCCGCCGACCAGCCCGTCGCGTTCGCCCACCTCGGTGACGCGGCCCGGTTCCTGCTCGGCACGCTGCAGTTGTTCCCGCTGCGCGCGGCGGAGGAGTCCGATCAGCCCGCCGACTGGCCGATCCTGCCGATGCGCGGCGAACCGCCGCTGAACTTCTTCCGCGGCAAGCGGATCATCGTGCTCCCGGCGGGGACGACGGTGCTGCGGTTCGGCACGGAAACCGGCAACCTCGTGCACGCCGAGACCACGCGGTTCGCCGAGACGTCGCTGGCGTTCGACCGCGAGCGGGAGCGACGTCTCTACCGGGTCCAGCGCGCGCTGCGGGTGCTCACCGGTGTGACCGCGCCGTGGAACGGGATGCCGGGCGGCGCGATCGCCTACGTCCTGCCCCGGCCGATCGCGCAGCACCTGGAAGCGGGCGCGCTCAGCCGCGTCCAGTAGCGGTGATGAGGACGGCGGGGGCCCACCAGTAGTCGGCGAGCGGCTCGACCTCGACGTCGGTGTAGCCCGCTTCGGTCAGGTGCCCCACCCACGTCGCCGCGGGGTGTTCCCAGTTCGTGCGTTCCTTCGCGGCGACGACGCCGAGCAGGATCGGCAGCATGAACCCCTGCGCAACGAGCGACGCGTCGGTGCCGTACTCCGCGACCCCGCGTTCGTAGCGGGTGACCAGCGAGCGGAGGTGTTCCGGCGAACCCTCGACGTACTCGGGGACGTCGAACTCGGCGATCACCAGCTTGGTCGTGCGCGGCCTCAGCACCCGCAGCACGCCGGCACGTTCGGCGGGCGGGATCGACTGCAAGGCAAACGTCGACTGCGTGAGATCCCACCGGGGGTTCTCGTGTTCGAGGAAGCTCTGCGCGGTCGCCTCCCACGTGTGGACCTCGCGCACCAGCCGCCTCCGCGCCGCGTCGAGCAGCGCCCCGGACGGCTCCACCAGATCGACCCGCATCGGGGAGTGCCGCGCCTGGGCGAGCGCGGGCACGACCGCGAGCCCGTCGCCGCAGCCGAGGTCGAGCAGTGCCTTCGGCCGCAGAGCCTCGTAGCGCGCGGCGAGTTCCGCGCTGAGCCGCCGGTACAGCTCGACGTTCCCGCCGCCGCGGATGAACGTGGTGAATGCCCGCGGCTGCTCGTACACCGGTCCGCCCGCCTCGCCGGCGAGGTACGTCCGGAGTTCCGCGGCGAGCAGCGATCCCGCCTCGGCGGCAACTTCGACATGCGTGCTCGCGGCGGTCAGATCGGCGGCGCGATACGCGGCGAGGGCGGCGGCGAGCGAGTCGGTGATCGTCACCCTTCCGTGTTTAGCAGGACCGGCCTCAGCAAGGCACCCACAAAGTCACCCGCGTGCCACTGCCGGGACTCGATTCGACCCGCGCGGTGCCGCCGACCTCGCCCAGCCGCGCGGTGATGGACTCGCTGATCCCGAACCCGGCGGGCGCGGTGTCGGGGCTGAACCCGGTGCCGTGATCGCGGATGATCACCGCGATGCCGCGGTCGCGTTCCTCCACCCGCACCACGACCTTGTCGGTCCCGGCGTGCTTCATGGTGTTGCGCATCGCCTCGCGCACGGCGTCGCGGATGGCGATCTGCCGGACCTCCGACAGCGTGTCCTCGTCGAGTTCGGCGACCACGAGCTGGGCGCGGAGCCCGTCGCGTGCCATCTCCGCGGCGAGCGCCGCGAGCTTCTCGCCGAGCGGCCGCGAGCCCGCCTCGGCCCGGTCGGCGTTCGCGTTCTCGATCAGCTGCCGGACCTCCATCGCCTGCGCCCGCGCGAGCCGTCGCACCTCGGTGAGCCTGCGGCCGGGATCCTCCGTGCCGCCGAGCGCGATCGCCTCCAGCGTCTGCAGCACGGTGTCGTGCAGCAGCCGGTGCTGCTGGGCGCGTTCGGCCAGCCGTCCGTTGCGGATGCCGTACGCGAGCGCGAGCCGGGTGCCGAGCCCGATCATCACCAGCGCCCCGCCCGCCGTGAACAGGACGCCGAGCATCGCGGGGTAGGTGCCGACCGCGTCGGAGACGTCGACATGGCCGCTGCTCAGCCAGGTCGCCAGCAGCCGGGTGGGGAAGCTGGCCGCGGCGAGCGCCAGCCCGGACGGGATGCCGAGCGCGAGCGTGAGCAGCGCGACCTCGCCGAAGAGCTGTTTGGCCGGCACGAGCAGCGCGTCGGCGTACACGTGGTTCGGGACGGTCAGCGCGATGATCACCGGCGAGAGCAGGGTGAACGCGACGTCGACGGCGATCAGCCGGGCCGCGCCGCGCGGCTTGAACGGCGCCGACCGCAACAACCACCACACGCCGTACGCGCTGAACACGAACGACACCAGCGCGATCGCACCGACCACGACCGCCCCGGTGCCCCCGCGTGTCGCGACGTACACGGCGAACGCGCCCGGAATCGCGAACAGCCGGTAGACCAGCGGAACCACGGCGACGTACCGCGCCGCACGCAACAGCAACCCGTCGCGGTGGGTGGAATCGACCGGCCCGGCGATCTTCGAGATCCGGCGCAACGCGCGTACCGGCGTCGGATCGCCGACCTCGTCGGACAACTCGCTC
Source organism: Amycolatopsis sp. NPDC059021 (assembly GCF_042739895.1). Classification (NCBI taxonomy): domain Bacteria; kingdom Bacillati; phylum Actinomycetota; class Actinomycetes; order Pseudonocardiales; family Pseudonocardiaceae; genus Amycolatopsis; species Amycolatopsis sp. NPDC059021. The sequence goes on along the minus strand of NZ_JBHYIQ010000004.1, from coordinate 20,571 downwards.
GTCGCGGTGGCCAGCGCGGGTGCGCCGCGGCGCAACAGTGTCACCAGGAAACTGGCGCCGCGCTCCGGCTGGGGCGCCTCGCTCGCCATCGACCCTCCCTGCCCCGGCACGCGGGCCCCCGGTCCCCGCACCGAGCCAGGAGTATCTCCAACCGTAGGCGAAACGGTCCAGCCTCCGAACGGACGGCTGCGAATCCGTAATACGGAATTCTCTCGGGTTTCTCCCGCGGTCGAGCGCCACCCGGGAGCGATAGCAAAGGTCCCTTGCTCTCCCCGCGCAGGTCAGGGGCTCCTCAGGAGGGGTTGCCGATGCCGTTCTCGGCCGCCCATCGCTTCAGCTCGGCGACAGCCTCGTCGTGCTCCAGCGGCCCGCGGTCCAGTCGCAGCTCCTTGAGGAACTTCCACGCCTTCCCGACCTCCGGCCCCGGCTTCAGGCCCAGCAGCTCCATGATCGCGTTGCCGTCGAGATCCGGCCGGACGCGGTCGAGGTCCTCCTGCTCCTTGATCCGCGCGATCCTGGCCTCGAGGTCGTCGTAGGTCGCCTGCAGCGCGGCGGCCTTGCGCCGGTTGCGAGTCGTGCAGTCGGCGCGGACCAGCTTGTGCAGCCGGGTCAGCAGATGCCCGGCGTCGGTCACGTACCGGCGAACCGCCGAATCCGTCCACTCGCCCTTTCCGTACCCGTGGAACCGCAGGTGGAGGAACACGAGCTGGGAGACGTCCTCGACGATCTCCTTCGAGTACTTCAGGGCGCGCAAACGCTTGCGCGCCATCCGGGCGCCGACCACCTCGTGGTGGTGGAAGCTCACGCCGCCGCCGGGCTGGAACTCCCGCGTGGCCGGCTTCCCGATGTCGTGCAGCAGGGCCGCGAGCCGCAGCACGAGATCCGGTTCCGACGCCGGCTCGTGCTGCGTCTCCAGATCGATCGCCTGGGCCAGCACGGTCAGCGAGTGCTGGTAGACGTCCTTGTGCTGGTGGTGTTCGTCGATCGCCAGCCGCATCCCGGGTACCTCGGGAATGACGCGCTCGGCCAGCCCGGTGTCGACCAGCAGCTCCAGGCCGGGACGCGGATCGGGCGCGAGGATCAGCTTCGACAGCTCGGCCTGGACGCGCTCGGCGGTGATCCGGTCGATCTCGGCCGCCATCGATGTCATCGCGTCGACGACGCGCGGTGCGGCCGTGAAACCCAGCTGGGCGGCGAACCGCGCGGCCCGCAGCATCCGCAGCGGGTCGTCGGCGAACGACTCCTGCGGCGTGGCCGGGGTGTCCAGCACCTTGTCGTGCAGCGCCTGCAGCCCGTCGTGCGGATCGATGAACGTCTTCGTGGTCAGGTCGATCGCCATCGCGTTGACCGTGAAGTCGCGGCGCAGCAGATCGCCCTCGATACTGTCGCCGAAGGTGACCTCGGGATTGCGGCCGACGCGGTCGTACGCGTCCGCCCGGAACGTCGTGATCTCGAGCGTCATGCCCTTCTTCGTCACGCCGACCGTGCCGAACGCGATCCCGACGTCCCAGACCGCGTCGCCCCACGCGTTGACGATCGCCAGCACCTGGTCGGGCCGGGCGTCGGTGGTGAAGTCGAGGTCGCTGGACAGCCTGCCCAGCATCGCGTCGCGCACGCTGCCACCGACGAGGTATAGCCGGTGACCCGCCTGAGCGAACCGCGTCGCGAGTTCATCCGCCAGCGGGGAGATGCGCATGAGTTCCGCCACCGTGTTCTGCATAGCCGAAGTGTGCTGGGCAGTACTGTGCTGGGCGGCCTGGTTGGCGACCACGTTGTTCACGGGAATCCCACTACTCGAGGTGTGTGCTTGCTTTCGCCACCACCGGACACGGACACGGTGAGCCAGCGTACCCGGACACCCGTTTGCTCTAGCATCGCAGCATGTCTGGATCAGCCGGTCGCACCGGCGCCTCGAAGCCGCGAAGGCGACGCAGGCGTCAGCGCGGCAGGCGGCTGACCACGGTCGACGAGACGTCCGCCGGTGGGCTGGTCGTCGACCCGGCCCGCGAACACGCGGTGCTGATCGGCCGTCTCGACCGGCACGGCAAACTGCTCTGGTCCCTGCCGAAAGGTCACATCGAGGACGGTGAGACGGTGGAACAGACCGCGGTGCGCGAGGTGAAGGAGGAAACCGGCATCTCCGCGCGCGTCCGGCGGCCACTGGGCACCATCGACTACTGGTTCGTGGCCGAACGACGCCGGGTCCACAAGACCGTGCACCACTTCCTGCTCGAGTCGTACGGCGGCGAACTCTCCGACGAAGACGTCGAAGTCACCGAGGTCGCCTGGGTGCCACTCGCCGAGCTGGAATCCAGACTCGCCTACGCGGACGAGCGCAAGCTCGTGCGCAAGGCCAAAGAACTCTTCGCGCACGAAAAGCGCGCCCCCGAGGGAGCCCCCGAGTGAAGCGGTTCGCCGCGTTCGTCCTTGTCGTCCCGCTGCTCGCCTTGTCCGCCCTGTTCGGCGGCACCGCGCAGGCGCAGGTGGAGCAGGAGCCGCCGCGGCTGCGGCTGGACATCACCCAGCTGAACCCGCGGGTGATCACCACCAGCTCGACGACGCTGACCATCTCCGGGTCGATCACCAACATCGGTGACCGCCGGATCTCGACACCGAAGGTGCGGCTCGAGGTCGGCGAGCGGCTGACCAGCGCCAAGCAGTTCGCCGACCGGCTGGCCGGCGCGGGCGGCACCGACCCCTCGCTGACCGACTTCGCGGTGGTGACCCAGGAGCTGCAGCCGGGACAGACCGCCCCGGTGAACCTGACCGTCAACCTCACCGGCGGCCGCGCGGCCTACCAGCTGGCCCGGCCCGGGGTGTACCCACTGCTGGTCAACGTCAACGGCACCCCGGAGTTCGGCGGCCAGGCCCGGCTCGCCGCGGTCAGCACGCTGCTGCCGGTGCTCGGCGCGCCGGGCAAATCCGCGCCGGAGAAACCCGCCAAACCGGCGAGCGTCACCACGCTCTGGCCGATCGCGGACAACCTCCCGCACGTCCACTCGGCGGCGCTCGGCGGCCCGCTGACCCTGACCGATGACAGGCTCGCCGACGAGCTCGGCACCGGTGGACGCCTGAACGCGCTGGTCACGGCGGCGCGCACGGCCGAGACCGACGACAGCAGGCTCGCCTCGTCGCTGTGTTTCGCGATCGACCCCGACCTGATCCAGACCGTGGACGCGATGACGCGCGGCTACCAGGTCCGGGTCGGGGCAGGCACGGTCGAGGGCAGGGGCGTCCAGGCCGCCCAGGACTGGCTGGCCGGCCTGCGCGCGCTCGTCGCCGGGCGCTGTGTGGTGCCGCTCCCGTTCGCCGACGCCGACCTCGGCGCGCTGACCCGGATCCGGTCCGGCAGCGGCAGCGCCGACCCCGGGCTGCTGACCAAGGCGATCGGCGGCGCGGCCACGATCACGCAGCTGCTGAACGTCCAGCCGCTGAACGGCGTGCTGTGGCCCGACGGGACACAGGACGACCAGACGCTGACCGCCATGGCGGGCGGCGGGATCCGCACGGTGCTCACCAGCTCGGCGAACCTCCAGTCGGACGAACCGGTGACCAGCGCGGTCACGCTCACCGGCAGCGGGATCAAGGCGCAGCCGGTCGATTCGCTGATCTCCGACGCGATGAACGGGGTCGTGAACCCGCACCCGCCGATGGCCAACACGGTGATGTCCAGCTCGGTGCCCGCGATCTCGGCGCAGAACGGGCTGGCCGCGATCGCGTTCCGCGCCGGCCTCGGGCAGAGCCAGCAGCAGCCGGGCGCGCACCTGGTGGTCACGCCGCCGCGGCACTGGGACGCTCCGCTGTCGGAGGTGTCCGGCTTCCTGCAACGGGTCGGCGACTACCTCGGCTCGGGGCTCGTCACCGCCACCGACCTGCCGAAGCTGCTCAGCGGCTCAGCCTCGGACACCGCGTCGATGAACGCCAAGGGAGACCTCTCCTCGGGCCCCGACGGTGACGTCACCACGGCGCTGTCCCGCATCAACGGCCAGGCCGCCAACCTGCAGTCGGCGATGGTGGCCGATCCGAACAAACCCAAACCGGTGCGACCGGAGGACGTGATCGAGCCGGTGCGTGCCGCGCTCCTGCGCGGGGCGTCCACCACTTGGCGCGGCGCGGAGACCGCCATCGTGACGGCGAACGCGAAGGGCGACCTCGACGCGATCAGCGACCGGATCACCGTCGAACGGCCGAAGCAGACGATCGCGCTCGCCTCCGGCGCCTCGCCGCTCCCGGTGTTCGTCAGCAACGAGCTGCCGGTGGGGATCTGGACCCGGATCGCGTTCAACAACAACTCCGGCCTGCGCCTCGACGAAAAACGGAACCTGTTCTACCCGGCGGGCGGCGGCAAGAACGAGTACATCCCGGTCGAGGCGCTGCGCGCGGGGCGGCTCAGTGTCGATGTGTCGTTGAGCACCCCCACCGGTACTCCGCTCGGTTCACCCGCTCGGTTCGAACTGACGTCCACCGAGTACGGCGCGATCACCATCATCGTGACCATCACCGCAGGTGGAGCGCTTCTCCTGCTCGCTTCGCGGCGGATCTACCGGCGCGTCAAAGAGGCGAAGTCCGGCCGTGGCGGAACCACCTGACACCCTCGGAGCGTTCGTCGTTTGAGTGTTCCGGGGGGTCGCCGATTACCCTGGTTCGACCGGTGTCGCGGCGGCTGCCCCGCTGAGGCACGCCAGAACGAGGACCGAGGATTGGGCACGCGTGGACAATGAGCCGGGTACACCACCCGAGCGTGCGAGTCGTCCTCGGCGCGAAGGCCACTCGCCGCGACAGCGTCGCGAGCGGAGTGACCGGGGGGAGCCTCCGCCCCGTCCGATCCGCACCGACCGGCAGGCCCCCGACGAGCGCCGCCCGCCACCACCGCACCAGACACCGCCCCCGGAACGACGGGAGCGACAGCAGCCACCGGTGAACGGCAGGGGCAGGCCGTTGCCGCCGCCCGACAACCGGACCCGCCGGATGCAGCCGGTGGAGCGTCCCGGCCAGACACCGCCGCCGCCCGGCGCGGCACCGCAGCAGGGCCTGCCGCCCGTTCGACGGCAGCCGCCACCACAGCACCAGACACCGCCGCCGACCCAGCAGGTCCGGCTGCCCCAGCCGTCCGGTCCCCAGCGGATCCCGCCCTCGGCGCCCCCACCGGGGCAGCCTCCGGTGTCCCAGACACCCCCACCGCCGCCGGCCCCGCCGTCGCAGCCGCCCGTGCGGGGCCGCGGCACCCGTCGTCCGGCGCCGGTCCGGCCGTGGGAGGAGGGTGCGCGCCGCGACGCGGAGGCGACCCGGTTCATCCCGCGCACCCCCGGCGTCCCGATGGGCTCGCGCTGGCCGGTCGCCGATCCCGACGTCCTGCGCCCGTACGACGCGCTGGCAACGCAGGTCATGCCACGGATCACCGACGCGCCGCTGGTGCGTCCGGCGAAACCCGGCTCGACCGCCGAACAGGAAGCGATCAAGGAGCAGGGCCCCTCGATCGCCAAGGCGAGCGGCCGGATGGCGATCGCGACGCTGACCAGCCGGATCACCGGGTTCGCCTGGAAGATCATGCTGGCCGCCGCCGCCGGGCTCGGCGTGGTGAACGACTCGTACACCGTGGCCAACAGCCTGCCGCTGATCGTCAACGAGCTGCTGCTGGGCGGCGTGCTGACCAGCATCGTGGTCCCGCTCCTCGTGCGCTCGCAGGACGATCCGGACGGCGGCGAGGCCTACACGCAGCGCCTGATCACCATGGCGATCACCGTGCTCGGCGTCGGCACCGTGCTCTCCACGATCGGGGCACCGTGGATCACCAAGGTCCTGATGGACGACAAGGGCCACGCGAACCTCGGGCTGGCCACCGCGTTCGCCTACCTGATCCTCCCCGGCCTGTTGTTCTACGGCCTGTTCGCGGTGCTGTCCGGCATCCTGAACGCGAAACAGATCTTCGGCCCGGGGCAGTGGGCCCCGGTGGTCAACAACCTGGTCATCATCGTGACCATCGGGCTGTACGTCGTGGTGCCCGGCGACCCGACGATCGACCCGCTCAAGATGAGCGACCCCAAGCTGCTGGTCCTCGGCGGGGGCACCCTGGCCGCGATGGTCGTCCAGGCGCTCTACCTGGTCCCGGCGCTGCGCAAGTCCGGATTCCGGTTCAAATGGCGCTGGGGCATCGACGACCGGCTGAAGGAGTTCGGCAGCCTGGCGCTGTGGATCCTGGCCTACGTCGCGGTCAGCCAGATCGGCAACATCGTGAACACCCGGGTGCTGACCCAGGGCGCCCCCGGCGGCGTGACGATCTTCTCGAACGCCTGGCTGCTGTTCCAGCTGCCCTACGGCGTCATCGGCGTGTCGCTGCTGACCGCGATCATGCCGAGGATGAGCCGGTCCGCGGCCGACGGGGACAACAAGAAGCTGGTCGCCGACCTGTCCTACGCCTCCCGGCTGTCGACGCTGACCATGCTCCCGATCTCCGCGGTGATGGTGATCGCGGGCAGCTCGATCGGCGTGGCCCTGTTCACCGTCGGCAAGGGCTCGCTCGACTCCGCCGAACGCCTCGGGGAGGCGCTGGCGGTCTCGGCGTTCGGCCTGCTGCCCTACGCGCTGATGCTGCTGCAGATGCGGGTGTTCTACGCGATGAAGGACTCCCGCACCCCGACCGTGATCATGGTCGTGATGACCGTGGTGCGGATCCCGCTGCTGTTCCTCGCCGGCGACATCCTCTCGCCGGAGAACGTCGTCATCGGCGTGATGATGGTCAACTCGCTCGGCTACATGGTGGCCGCGGTGATGGGCCAGGTTTGGCTCTGGGTCCAGCTGGGCAACCTGCGCAGCAGGCGAGTCATCGGGGTGATTCTCTTCACCGTGTTCGCGAGCGCACTCGGCGTGGCGGCGGCCTGGGTCGCCGGCATGCTCGTCCCGTCCGCGTTCGGCCCGACGGTGCAGGCCTGGGCGAAGTTGATCTTGCAGGGCGTCGTCGGTCTCGGGGTCTCGTTCGGGGTGTTGATGGCGCTCAAGATCCCCGAGCTCGACCCGGTGACACGGAGAATCACCCGGTTGATCAAGCGCGGGTAACGATTTACGCACGGATGGCGACCGTTCACGCGTCGTATTCTGGGTAACCTCGTACGGGGAGCTACGCGGGAGAGAGTGTGGACACGAGACGGAGCGAACAGGCAGGGGGTGCGAGCCAGGTGGGCATCCGGGCCCAGGGAGGGTCGCTTGCCCCCGGCCGGGTCGTCGGTGACGGCCGGTATCGTCTGCTCGCCCAATTCGGGGTGGACGAGCGGGCCGGGGCACATCTGTGGCGGGCGCGGGACGGGCAGCTCAAGCGCGATGTCGCGCTGACGCTGCTGGTCGGTGACCCCGCGGACCCCGAGTCCGCGCGGCAGGCCCGGCGCACCCTGGAGCGCGCCGCCCACGCGTCGAAGTTCGGCCACGGCGGTGTCGCCCGCGTGCTCGACGTGCTCAGTCTCGGCAGCGGAGTGACCTCGGGCGAAGGACTGCTCGGCGTCGTCGTCGCGGAATGGACCAAGGGCAGCGACCTGGTCGACCTGGTCGCGCAGCGTCCGGTGGCGCCGGCCGCCGCGGCGCGGATGGTGCAGGCGCTGACCGAGGCGGTCGAGCAGGCCCACCAGAACGGCCTCGTCCTCGGCCTCGACCACCCCCAGCGGCTGCGGCTCACGCCGAACGGCGCGCTGAAGCTCGCCTTCCCCGGCCCGCTGCCGGAAGCGACGCTGCGCGACGACGTCAAGGCGCTGGGCGCGGTGCTCTACCTGCTGCTCACCGGGCGCTGGGCACTGCCGGGCGGCCCACCCGCCATCCCGGCGGCCCCGCATTCGCCCGATGGCCGGATCATCCCGCCGCGGTCGCTCGTCCCCGCCGTGCCCGCGGATCTGTCCTCGCTGGCCGTCCGCACCATCGAGGACGGCGGCAACGGCGGCATCCGGACCAGCGCGGCGATCCTGCGGGTACTGGACCAGGTCGCCGAGGAAGAGGAACGCACTCAGCTGATCAAGGCGGTCGGCACCGAGCCCGAAGCACAGGGCGACGGCACGGTGTGGACCACCAAGAAGCCGGTCAAGGACGTGGCGCGCCGCCGCAAGCTCGCGCTCGGCGTGACCGTGCTGGTCGTGGCGACGGTGGCGATCCTCGCCTGGGTCGGGCTGATGCTGATCAACCTGTTCCAGGGCGATTCGAAGGCGAGCGGGCCGAACATCAACGTCGCCCAGCCGCAGTCGAGCCAGCCCGCCGGGCCGCCACCGCAGTCGCAGGCTCCGCCCGCCTCGCAACCGCCCGCGGTGGGCGCGCCGGTGGCGCCGCAGTCGGCGTCGGTCTACAACCCGCAGGGCAAGGGCGACAACCCGGGCAAGGCGAAGAACGCGATCGACGGCGACCCGGCCACGACCTGGAAGACCGACCAGTACCAGCAGCAGCTGCCGGTGCTGAAGAAGGGCGTCGGCCTGGCGGTCTCGTTCAAGGACGCGATCAAGCTGGCCCAGGTGAAGATCACCTCGACCAGCCCTGGCACGAAGGTCGAGATCCGTTCGGCCGACACCAAGAACCCGGCGCTGGACGACACGAAGGTGCTGGCGAGCGCGGACCTGACCGGTGGCGAGACCACGATCCCGCTGCCCCAGCCGCAGCAGGGTCAGAACTTCATCGTCTGGATCACCCACCTGGGTGACGACCACGGCGACGGCTTCCTCACCGAGATCGGCGAGCTGACCTTCCTGCCTGCGGGGTGACTGTTCCGGGGAGGTCAGTAGGCTTCCCCGGGTGACTGCTGCAGCTCCTACGGACGCGGACCTCATAGCGGCGCACGCCGCGGGGGACCCACGCGCGTTCAGCGAACTGGTCGGCCGGCATCGGGACCGCATGTGGGCGGTCGCCCTGCGCACCGTGCGGGATCCGGAGGAAGCCGCCGACGCACTGCAGGACGCGTTCATCTCCGCCTTCCGCGCCGCCGGGAACTTCCGGGCGGAGTCCCAGGTCACGACCTGGCTGCACCGGATCGTGGTGAACGCGTGCCTCGACCGGATCCGCCGCCGCCAGGCGCGGCCGACCGTCCCGCTGCCGGAGACCGGGTTCAACGAACCGGCGTCCCCGCGTGACTCGATGGCCGAGCGCGAGACGAGCCTGCTGGTCAGGGCGGCGCTGGACCAGCTGCCCGAAGAGCAGCGTGGCCCGATCGTGTTGGTCGACGTGGAGGGATACTCCGTCGCGGAGACGGCCAAGATGCTCGGTATCGCCGAGGGCACGGTCAAGAGCAGGTGCGCGCGAGGCCGCGCGAAACTCGCGAAGGTTCTCGGCCATCTGCGGAACCCCGATGCGATTGCGAACGTCCCAACTAACGAAAGCAAACGAGATCGTGCTACCCCGGGCGAACGACGGGGTACCAGGCGGCCGCAGGGCACGCCGGGTGAGGTGGAGGGACGATGACGGACGAAACACGGGGGATCGGCGGGATCGTCGGCCCGCCCTGGTCTGTCGATGTGCTCGCCGACCTCCATGCCGGGGTGCTGGACGAACAGACCTCGGCCGATCTGTGGCCGCGGGTGAACGCCGACGCGGACGCCCGCGCGATCATCGACGCGCTCGAATCGACGCAGTCCGAGCTGGCGGCACTCGCCACCGCCCCGGTCGAGCCGATGCCCGCGGAGTACGCGGCCAGGATCGACGCGGCGCTCGCCGCCGAGTCCTCGGCCAGGCAGGCGGCGCAGGGGCCGCGTCGATTTCCTGAACAGGCACAGCGTGAACCGGCACAGCCCGCGCCCGGACCGGCACCGCAGCAGGCGGCCCCCGGGATCGCCCCGGTGGTCGACCTGGCGGCGGCACGGAAACGGCGGAACAAGCGGATCGGCTGGGGCGCCGGGATCGTGACCGTCGCCGCGGCGGCCGTCGCGGCGATCGCCATCATCGTGCCCGCCACGCAGCAGAGCGGGGGCCCGGCAGGCGGTATCGCCCAGCCCGCGCCTTCGGGTCCGGCCGGACCGGCGGGGCCGACGCTGGGTGGCGACGGCAGCGGCGCGCAGTCGCTGCTGGGCAAGTCGCTGGGTGTCCGGGACTTCGGGCCGTTGCAGACCGAGGAGCGGCTCGACGCGTGCGTGGCCGCCAACGGGATCGACCCGGCCGTGCGGCCGGTGGGCGTGCAGCCGGTGACGGTCGAGGGCAGGGCCGGGGTGATGGTCGTCTACACCACCGGCAAGCTGGCGCAGTACCGCATGGTGGCCTTCGGCGCCGACTGCGGCCCCGGTAATCCTGCCAAGTTGTTCGACAAGGTGGTTGGGGAGAAGTAGCGGCCGTCACGAGCGGGAACACTGCAACCTACGATCGTGTTGAGCCCGGTACACGGGGCACTACGAGCGGAGGTCACGGGTGACTGCCGAGGACATCAGGAACCTGATCATCGTCGGATCGGGTCCTGCCGGATACACCGCCGCCGTCTACGCGGCGCGGGCACAGCTGGAACCGCTGGTGTTCGAAGGAACCCAGTTCGGCGGTGCGCTGATGACGACGACCGAGGTCGAGAACTTCCCCGGCTTCCGTGACGGCATCCAGGGCCCGGACCTCATGGAGGAGATGCGCAAGCAGGCCGAGCGGTTCGGCGCGGAGCTGCGCTCGGAGGACGTCGAATCGCTGGAGCTGACCGGGGACGTCAAGTACGTCGTCGCGAACGGCAAGCGGTACGCGGCGCGCGCGGTGGTGCTCGCGATGGGGGCCGCGGCGCGGTACCTGAACGTGCCCGGCGAGCAGGAGCTGCTCGGGCGCGGTGTGTCGGCCTGCGCGACCTGTGACGGCTTCTTCTTCCGCGACCACGACATCGTGGTGGCGGGCGGCGGGGACTCCGCGATGGAGGAGGCCACGTTCCTCACCAAGTTCGCCAAGTCCGTGACGATCGTGCACCGCCGCGACGAGTTCCGCGCCTCGAAGATCATGCTGGAGCGCGCCCGCGCGAACGAGAAGATCAAGTGGCGGCTGAACTCGCAGATCACCGGCGTGCTCGGCGACGGCAAGGTCGAAGGCCTGAAGCTGCGCGACACGAAGTCGGGTGAGGAGTCCACGCTGGACGTCACCGGGTTCTTCGTCGCGATCGGCCACGACCCGCGCAGCCAGATGGTGCGCGGCCAGGTCGACGTCGACGAGAACGGCTACGTGCTCACCAAGGGCCGTACGTCCTACACGAACCTCGACGGCGTGTTCGCCGCCGGCGACCTGGTGGACCACACCTACCGCCAGGCCATCACCGCGGCCGGTTCGGGCTGCGCGGCCGCGATCGACGCGGAACGATGGCTCGCGGAACACGGCGAGGCCGAGACCGCGCACGAGGCCCCCGAGCTGGTCGGCGGCGGCTACGGCACACCCGCGAACTGACCATCCGGATCTTCCTGAGCCGCTCACCCCGATAAGGAGAACCCATGTCCGAAAACACCGTGAAGGTGACCGACAAGACCTTCGTCGACGACGTGCTGACCAGCGAGAAGCCCGTTCTCGTCGACTTCTGGGCCACCTGGTGCGGTCCGTGCAAGATGGTCGCCCCGGTGCTCGAGGAGATCGCGGCCGAACACGGCGAGAAGCTCACCATCGCCAAGCTCGACATCGACGCGAACCCGAACACGGCGCGTGACTACCAGGTGATGTCCATCCCGACGCTGATCCTCTTCCAGGGCGGCAAGCCGGTGAAGCAGATCGTCGGTGCGAAGCCGAAGGCCGCGCTGCTTTCGGACCTGGCCGACGTCATCTCCGCCGACGCCTGACCGAGTCCTCGAAGAACCCGGGCCTGCGGGAATCATCCCGCCGGTTCGGGTTCTTCACCGTTTCGGGGCTTCGCGACGTGGGTAGCTGATCATTGCGTGAAGATGTGGTGTCGCACACACCCGGTCTCCGACGCCTTGACGTACCACCCGGGCCTGCGCGCTCACCGAGAGTCCACAGGGCACAATAGGGTCGCTAGAGTCTCTGGGTCACCGCCCAGCAGAGGTTTTCTGTCCCGCATCGAGTTCTTGTCGGTGCCCGAGGAAGAGCGAGGAGTGCATGCGGGTACTCCGCCGCGGCGACGCCGGACCGGATGTCGCCGAGATCAGGTCGATCCTTGCCGCGATGGACCTGCTCCCGCCGGTGACCGACTCCGGGGAATACGGCGTGTTCGACACGGCCGTGGAACACGCCGTGCGGGCCTTCCAGCAGCGCCGTGGGCTCATCATCGACGGGCTGGTGGGCCCGGCGACATACCAGGCACTCAAGGGCGCCAGCTTCCATCTGGGGAGCCGCCCGCTGCAGTACATGCTGTCCTCGCCGGTGCACGGCGACGACGTGTTCACGCTGCAGGAGCGGCTCACCGAACTCGGTTTCGACGCGGGCCGCCCGGACGGCTACTTCGGCCCGCAGACCGAGCGCGCGCTCAAGACGTTCCAGCGGGACATGCGGCTCGCCTCGGACGGCATCTGCGGTCCGGCGACCATCCGCGAGCTGCACCGGCTTTCCTCGCCGCGCGCCCGCGGCGGCCGCCCGGTTTTCCTGCGTGAGCAGGAGCAGGTACGCCAGGCCGGGCCGCGGCTGCGCGGCAAGCGCATCGTCATCGACCCCGGCCACGGCGGGGACGACCTCGGCGTGATCGCGGGCGGCCTGCGCGAGGCCGACATCGCGTGGGATCTGGCGCGCCGCCTGGAGGGCCGGATGAAGGCCACCGGCATGGAGGCGCTGATCTCCCGCGGCCCCAACCAGAGCCCGACCGAGAGCGAGCGGGCGAAATTCGCCAACGACGCCGGCGCGGACCTTTTCCTTTCGCTGCACAACGATGCCAACGGCTCGCCCAAGGCCGAGGGCGTCGCGAGCTTCCACTTCGGCACCGGCAACGGCACCACGTCCACGGTGGGCGAGCTGCTGGCCGGTTTCATCCAGCGCGAACTGGCCGCGCGGACCGGTCTGCTGGACTGCCGCACGCACTACAAGACCTGGGAGATCTTCACCAA
>NZ_JBHYIQ010000004.1:0-7521 GCF_042739895.1 Amycolatopsis sp. NPDC059021 | reverse complement strand
GAGCTGCTGGCCGGTTTCATCCAGCGCGAACTGGCCGCGCGGACCGGTCTGCTGGACTGCCGCACGCACTACAAGACCTGGGAGATCTTCACCAAGACCCGCTGCCCCGCGGTCCGGGTCGAGATCGGCTACCTGACCAACCCGGACGACGCCCGCAGGCTGGCCGACCCCGCCTTCCGCGACGTGGTCGCCGAGGGCATCCTGGTCGCCGTCAAGCGGCTGTACCTGCTCGGTGAGGGCGATCAGCCGACCGGCACATTCACCTTCGCCGACGTCCTGGCCCACGAACTCGCGAAGGCCGAATAACCCCACTCGCGCGCCCCGGGTCCGCACCACAGCGGACCCCGCACCCAGCCGCGCCCCGAAACAAACCACAACCCTGCCGCACTTGGCTGAAAATTCACCGACCAGCCGACCGCCACAACACCTTGCGCCCCACCCCGGCCCGGCACACCACACCTAGGGACATCCCCCGCCCTCCCTGGGGGGCGTCCCCAATAACAGTCTACCCATCCACAGGTTTTCCACCGCGCTCATCAGCAATCTGTGGATAACTCGGCCCTTCTTCCACAGCTGTGCACAGGTGTCGAAATGGTGCTTTCGTCCCAGACCTCTCCGTGCTACTCAGCTGGCGCCGAGAAGTTCTTCCGAGGTTTCTCCGGCAGCATGTCGAGAAATCCGAAGCAGCTTCTACGTCCCCGGTGAGAGACACTCGAAGCCGGAGGAGCGCCGACATGAGCAAGACCCTCACGACCACCGAAGCCGTCCAGCGGGCGACGGGCCGCGACTGGGCGGGCTGGAACCTCGAACTCGACGCCTGGGGCGCCGCCGAGCACCCGCACAAGGACATCGTCGCCTGGCTCGTCGGCGAACACGGGCTCGGCAACTGGTGGGCTCAGACCATCACCGTCGAGTACGAGCGCGCTCGCGGGCTCCGGGCACCCGGCGGCGGGCGCGACGGCCGCCACAACGTCAGCGCGAGCAAGACCGTCAACGTCCCCGTCGAAGACCTCTACGCCGCCGTCACCGACGAAAAGCTCCGCGAAGAGTGGTTGCCGGACGGCGAACTGCGGGAACGCACCAGCCAGCCGCACCGGTCCGCGCGGTTCGACTGGAGCGACGGCACGACCAGGGTCAACGTCGGCTTCGTCGACAAGGGCGGCAAAGCACAGGTCGGGCTGATCCACGAACGACTGGCCGACGCCGCCGAGGCCGAGCAGTTCAAGACGTACTGGCGAGAGCGCTTGGCCGCGCTTAAGAACCTGCTCGAAAAGCGGGGCTGAGCGGTCGCTACGCGCGGCCGAGGCTCGGCTCGGCGGTGGTGATGGTCACCTGGCCGAGCAGGCGCTCCAGCGCCGCCTCGACGTCTTCCTTCCAGGTGATCGCCGAACGCAGCTCCAGGCGCAGCCGCGGCCACTTCTTGTGCGGCCGGACGGTCTTGAAGCCGACGCTCTGCAGGAACGCCGCGGGCAGGACGCAGTCGTGCCCCGAAGCCGGGTCCTTGTCGTCCGGGGACGCGTCGCCGAAGGCCTCGATCGCCCGCACGCCGCGTTTCGTCAGATCTTTCGCGACCGCCTGCACGAGCATCCGGCCGAGCCCGCCGCCACGGAACTCCGGCAGCACCTGGAACGCCGTCAGCAGGACGGCGTCCGCGCTCGGCGGCGACGTCGGGAAGGCGAGCGCGCGAGGGACCGCGTTCGGCGGCGCGTAGAGCACGAAACCGACGGGGAGGGTGTCGCTGTAGACGATCCGGCCGCAGGAGCCCCATTCCAGCAGGACGCTGGACACCCAGGCTTCCTTCTCGACCTCGGTGGCGCCGTATTCCTCGGCCTGCGCCTTGAGATGCGGCGCGACCTCCCAGTAGACGCACCGGCGGCAGCTCTTGGGCAGGTGCTCCAGATTGTCCAGTGTGACGCCCACAACGCGACGCGACACCCGCGACCTCCCTGGAATGCACAACCCGGCCGGCTGGTATCGGCCGCTGACCTGCGAAAGAGCAGGGCGTACCGAAAGAGCCCCCTGTGAGGATAGGCCGATGTGACGAGCGCGGAAAGGGGAGGGTGCCCGAACGGCCCCCGGTTACACTCGATGGATCTACCAGCAGGTAGATCGAGACCGCCGAACCCCGGGTGAATCCTCCGATGACCGAGAACCGCCCCGTCAAGCCGCAAGCCGGCCGCCACAACCTCGACCCGCACCTGGAGCGGTACGCCGCCCGCACCGCGGGGATGACCGCCTCGGAGATCCGAGCGTTGTTCGCGGTAGCCAGCAGGCCCGAGGTGGTCTCCCTCGCCGGCGGTATGCCGAACCTCGCCGCGCTGCCGCTCGACACGCTGTCGGCCCAGGTCGCCGAGATCATCGCCGAGGACGGGCTGGTCGCGCTCCAGTACGGTTCCGCGCACGGTGTGCCCGCCCTGCGGGACCAGATCTGCGAGATCATGGCGCTGGAGGGGATCAAGGCGCATCCGGACGACGTCGTCGTGACCGTCGGTTCGCAGATGGGCCTCGACATGGTCACCCGGCTGTTCTGCGACCCCGGTGACGTCGTGATCGCCGAGGGCCCGTCCTACGTCGGCGCGCTGGGCTCGTTCGCGGCGTACCAGGCGAACGTCGTGCATGTCGCCATGGACGACGACGGCCTGGTCCCCGAGGGGCTTCGCGAAGCGCTCAAGCAGGCCGAGAAGGCCGGGCAGCGCGTCAAATTCCTTTACACCATCCCGAATTTCCACAACCCGGCCGGTGTCACGCTGGCCGTGGAACGCCGTGCCGAGATCCTCGAGATCTGCCGCGAGCACGGGGTGCTCGTGGTCGAGGACAACCCGTATGGCCTACTCGGTTTCGACGGCCAGACCTATCCCGCGCTGCGCTCCATGGATCCCGAGAACGTCGTGTACCTCGGCTCGTTCTCCAAGACCTTCGCCTCGGGCCTGCGCGTCGGCTGGGTGCTCGCCCCGCACGCCGTGCGCGAAAAGCTCGTCCTGGCGGCGGAATCGGCGACGCTGTGCCCGCCCACCTTCAACCAGATGATCGTGTCGCGGTATCTCGCCACGCACGATTGGAAGGGCCAGATCAAGAAGTTCCGGGAGAACTACCGCGAACGCCGCGACGCGATCCTTTCCGCGCTGGAGCAATACCTCCCGGCCGGTTGCACCTGGACCAAACCGGACGGTGGTTTCTACGTGTGGGTGACGGTGCCGGAAGGCGTCGACACCAAGGCGATGCTGCCCCGCGCGGTCACCGCGAGGGTGGCGTACGCGTCCGGCACCGGTTTCTACGCCGACGGATTCGGCAGCCGTCAGATGCGACTGTCGTACTGCTACCCGACGCCCGAACGCATCCGGGAGGGCGTGCGCAGGCTCGCCTCGGTGCTGGAGTCCGAAATGGACCTCGCCCGCACTTTCGGTAGCGTGAACACCCGCACGATCTCGGGGCCGCAGACCCCTTATCCGGACACGGTCTGACCGGCCGCGCGTCCACGAACAGCGTCAAAGGAGTTCCCACGGTGGTCGACCACACCGTTGCCGTGCTCGCCGGTGGGCTTTCGCACGAACGCGACGTCTCTCTCCGGTCCGGACGGCGGCTTTCGGCCGCCCTGCGGGCCGACGGGTTCACCGTTGAGGAATGGGACACCGACAGCGGGCTGATGGAACGGCTGCGCACGCACCGTCCCGACGCCGTGGTCGTGGCGCTGCACGGCGGCGAGGGCGAAAACGGTTCGGTGCAAACGGTTCTGGAGATGCTGGACGTGCCGTTCGTCGGCACCAGCTCGCAGGGCTGCCGCCGCGCGTGGGACAAACCCATCGCGAAATCGTTGGTGGCCAAGGCCGGATTCACCACACCGGACTGGGTTGTGTTGCCCCACAGCACTTTCCGCGAGCTCGGCGCCCAGGCCGTGCTGGACGCCATGGTGGAGCGGCTCGGCCTGCCGCTGATCCTCAAGCCGGACCAGGGCGGCTCCGCGCTCGGTGCCCAGGTCGTCCGCGACGCGGCCGAGCTGCCCACCGCGATGGTCGGCTGTTTCGCATACGGGGACACGGTTCTCGCGGAGCAGTTCGTGGACGGCGTCGAGGTGGCCGTCACCGTCGTCGAGGGTGAGAACGGGGCCGAGGCCCTGCCCGCGGTCGAGATCGTGCCGGAGAGCGGCATCTACGACTACACCGCGCGCTACACCGCCGGGCTCACCGACTTCTTCACCCCCGCGCGGATTTCCCCGGAGGCGGCCAAGGCCGTCGGGGAGCTCGCCGTTTCCGCGCACCAGCAGCTCGGTCTGCGCGATATCTCCCGTACGGACGCTGTGGTGGCCGAGGACGGCACGGTGTACTTCCTCGAAGTGAACCTGTCGCCGGGGCTCACCGAGACGTCCACGGTGCCGATGGCCATGGAAGCGGCCGGACAGTCGCTGGGTTCCGTGTTCGGCGACCTGATCGCCCGCGCCGTACGCCGCGCGGGCTGACCCCACCCTTCACTGAGCGACCACGAGCCGGGCGGACTCCGCCCGGCTCTGTCGTTGGCGCCTCTTTGACCGCTGACGCGGGCACCCTCGCCACGTCCGACACCTGCTCACTTCAGGTGATCATGACTTCACCACCAGGAACTGTCACCGTGACGAAAGACCCTGGTGTGATCCCTAGTCGGATTCCGGTGTCCGATTCGCCGCATTTTCGTCCATGAGCGCAACAATGCGTTCGAGGTCGTCGACCGAACCGAATTCGAGCACGATCCGGCCCTTGCGGCGGCCGAGGTCGACCTTGACCCGGGTGTCGAACCGATCGGAAAGCCGGTTCGCCAATTCCTGGAGACCGGGCGCCTGCATCGGCTTGCGCGGGGCAGGCTTCTGCTTCGCCGGCTTCTCACTCTTCTTGAGCGTGACGGCTTCCTCCGTCGCCCGGACCGACATACCCTCCGCGATGATCCGGGCAGCGAGCTCTTCCTGGCTCTCGGCGTCGTCCAACGACAGAAGGGCGCGCGCGTGTCCGGCGGAAAGCACGCCCGCCGCCACCCGCCGCTGCACCGGGAGGGGGAGCTTCAGGAGCCGGATAGTGTTGGTGATGACCGGGCGGCTGCGGCCGATCCGGCTCGCCAGTTCCTCATGGGTCACCGCGAACTCGTCGAGCAACTGCTGATACGCCGCTGCTTCTTCGAGCGGGTTCAGCTGCACCCGGTGGATGTTCTCCAGGAGCGCGTCCCGCAGCATCGACTCGTCGGCGGTCTGCCGGACGATCGCGGGGATCGCTTCGAGCTCGGCCTGCTGCGAAGCACGGAGTCGCCGCTCGCCCATGACGAGCTCGTACTCGTCGTTGCCGAGCTCGCGGACGACGATCGGCTGCATGAGACCGAACTCGCGGATCGAGTGCTCGAGTTCGGCCAGCGCCTCTTCATCGAAGACCTGACGCGGCTGCTTCGGGTTGGGCTTGATCGCGCTGACGGGCACCTCGCGGTACACCGCACCGGCGACCTCACCACCGTGGGAACCGGCTGCCCCGTTCGCCGCGAACCAGCCCGTGTCGTCCTTCGACCCGGACTGCGTGTTCGCGGGCGCCGGGTCGGCGGGGGAGGAGGACGGCGCCGAACCGCCCGTGGTCGCCGGCCCGGTCGGGATCAGCGCGGCAAGCCCGCGACCCAGTCCTCCGCGTCGTTCAGTCATGAACCATTTCCTCCTTGACCCAATGCGCCTCGCTCGGCGATCTCCCGCGCCGCGTCGACGTAGCTCATCGCTCCCCGGGAACCGGGGTCGTAGGCGAGCACGGTCTGGCCGTACCCGGGCGCCTCGGAGACCTTCACGCTGCGCGGAATGACGGTCTTCAGCACGAGGTCGCCGAAGTGGTTACGCACCTCCTGCGTCACCTGGTCGGCCAGCTTCGTGCGGCCGTCGTACATGGTGAGCAGAATGGTCGAGACACTGAGTTCGCGGTTCAGGTGCGCCTGGACGAGCTCGATGTTGCTCAGCAGCTGTCCCAGACCTTCCAGCGCGTAGTACTCGCACTGGATCGGGATGAGGACCTCCTGCGCGGCGACCATCGCATTGACGGTCAGCAGGCCGAGCGACGGCGGGCAGTCGATGAAGACGTAGTCGACGCCGATCTCGTCGAGGATCTCCGACGAGATCGCCTCCTTGAGCCGGGACTCCCGGGACGCCATCGACACGAGTTCGATCTCCGCACCGGCGAGGTCGATGGTCGCGGGGACGCAGTAGAGATTGGGCGACTGCTCGCTGACCGCGGACGCCTCGGCGAGCGAGACCTCACCGATGAGCACCTCATAGATGGAGGGCGTCCCGGACCGGTGATCGACGTCCAGCGCGGTGCTGGCGTTGCCCTGCGGATCGAGGTCGATGACAAGCGTCTTGAGCCCGTGCACGGCGAGCGCGGCAGCCAGGTTCACCGTGCTGGTGGTCTTACCGACGCCGCCCTTCTGGTTGGCGACGGTCAGCACGCGCCGGTGAGTGGGCCGGGGGAGTCCACCCTCCTCCGGGTGCAGGACTCGTGCGGCACGGACAGCTTCCTCGGCGATCGGGGTCCAAGCCAACTCGTGGCCGGTGTTCGCGGAGTCGGACGGTGGGGGAGTCACCGGTCTCGACACCTCCTCTGGATAGACGACTGGTTGACGTACGCACCGCGTCGTTTCACGTGGAACATGCGGCCCGTTCTTCTGCGCTAGCTCCTCCTGCCGCGTGGCCGAGGCGGTTTCGGCGGCAGGCGTTTGATCATCACAACCGTGCTGGGGACGTCGAGTACCTCCGCGCCACAGGTGGCGACCGCCGGATCACCGCCCCCGAGTTTGCGGACGGCCGCTCGGTCCCGCTCGATCTCCGCCGCGACACTCGCCCCTTTGAGGGCGACCACGGATCCTTGGACACGAACAAGAGGAAGACACCAGGCGGCGAGCCGGGCAAGCGGGGCGACCGCACGAGCCGTGACGATGTCCGCGCCACTCAGCTCTTGAAGAACCGCCCGCTCCTCCGCACGTCCTCGGACGACGGTGATCGGAAGTTCCAGCTTCTCGACGACCTCGGCCAGCCAGTCGGTCCGGCGGGCCATCGGTTCGAGGAGAACGATATCGAGGTCCGGTCGGGCGATGGCGAGCGGTACTCCCGGAAAGCCCGCACCCGACCCGACGTCGATCACGCGAGCGCCTTCGGGGATCCGCTCGCCGATGACAGCGGAGTTGAGCACGTGCCGATCCCAGAGCCGGTCGACCTCCCGGGGACCGATGAGCCCACGCTCGACGCCGTGACTCTCGAGGAGTTCGACATAGGCCGCCGCTTGGTCGACGTGGTCACCGAACACCCGAGCCGCTGCCGTGCGCACCGCGGAAGCGACGCCGTCCAAGCTCACTACATCCACTCCTTGTCTGCCGCGTTTCACGTGAAACGCGCTCGGCTGATTGTCCCTGATGCCGCGACCAAATCGAGTCGACAGACCGCAACTGTGGACAAGTCCACTCCGCGAGCGGCTGTCTCTTATACACATATCCCAGCCCACGATACATGGTCCGAGCTGGGGGGGGGGTGTGGGGGGGGTC
>NZ_JBHYIQ010000003.1:159669-229238 GCF_042739895.1 Amycolatopsis sp. NPDC059021 | reverse complement strand
GAGACAGCCTTCACAGCGTTGAGCGCTGTGAAGGAGGCCTTCACGGCCCTTGGCCAACTCGGATCCACAAAGGACGGTCAGCGGTTCAGGGTAACTCCGTACGCGCGCAGCGCCGCGGTCAGCGGCTGGAACCACGTCACGGAGACGGTGTCGCCCGCGCCGGTCATGCCCAGCCCGGTCGCGCCGTCGTACCACGGGCCGCCGCTGTCGCCGTGATCGGCGTGGGTGTCGGTCTTCACCATGCCGCGGACCACCTGGCCGTCGCCGTAGTCGACGGTTTCGTTCAGCGCCTGCACCGAACCACAGGTGACCTCGGTGGTGCGCCCGCTCTTGCAGATCTGCTCGCCGACGGTGGCGTCGCCCGCCGCGGTGATCGGCTGCGTGGAGCCGTCGTACAGGTTCACCGCACCCGGCGCGTCACCGGAGTCGTTGCGGATCAGGCTGTAGTCCGTCCCGGGGAACCGGGCGTCCACCGTCGGGCCGATTCCCTGCCAGTACGGCAAACCCTGGGCACAGTGCCCGGCGTCGACGATGTAGTTCCGCCCGCCCTTGTTCGAGTTGAATCCGGCGGAGCAGACCGACTGCCCGTTGCTGATCTCGTCACCGTCGTAGATCAGCGGCTGGAAGACGCCGTGCGCGCGGTCCACCCGGACCCGGTCGCCGAAAGCGCGTGCCGTGCCGAGCAGTCCCGCGACCCGGTCGGCGGGGGCCGCGTCGGAAACGGTCAGCACGACCTGATCGGCCACCGGATCGAGGCCGGTCGACGTGTTCGGCACCGGCTGGAGTGCCGCTTGCACGGACGTCAGTTCCGCGGTGCCGTACCGCACCGAGCGCGGCGTGGCACCCGCCGCGCGGACCGTCTCGGCCGCACGCGCGTCGAGCACGTTGACCACGGCCGATCCGGTACGCGGATCCAGGTAGCCGCCCGCCGAGCGAGCACCGAGCTGGCGGTCGAGTTCCTGGACTTTCGCCGCGCCGGCACGCTGGACCGCGAGTACGTGCGCCGCGCGCGCCGGGTCGGCACCCGTGGTGGCCACCAGGTGGGCGACCGCCACGGATGCCGCCGAGGGCGCGAAAGTGCCGTGCGGCGCGGCCGCCGCCGGGGTTCCGGCCACCGCGGCGGTGACACAGGCGGCGGCCACGGGCAGCGCGACGCGTTGTCGTAGTCGTTTCATCGCAAGGATTCCTTCCGGTCAGGCACGGCGCCGGCCGGCGCGTTCACCGGCGACCGCGAGAACAGGCAAGGCGAGCTCCAGGTTCCTCGCGTACCACGACGCTGAAAACCCACCTTCGTAGGTGTGTTCCCGGTGTCCACAGTGGACGATGGGCAATCCGCTGGGCTTCCCCGGACGCGGCCGGACGTGCCATGCTCGGATCTCACCCTGGTGACCCGGGAGGCGCTCGTGAATCGGTCGGCGTGGGAAGACGACCCGCACCCGGTGGGCAGGCGGACGATGCTCAAAGCCGCCGCCGCGACGATGGCGATCCCTTCGGGCACCGCCGAGGCGGGCGAACTGCCACCGGAGGTGCGAGACGGAATCCGGCGCGGGCGGCGGTACCGGCTACGGGAACTGGGCATCGTCATCGGCGAGCTGCCCACCGGCCGGTACAACGCGATCACCGACGTGCCCGGGGTCGCGGTCGGCTACCGGACGCTGATCTTCGACCGGCCGGGCCCGCCGCCGAACATCGCCAGGACCGGCGTCACGATCATCGTGCCCCGCGACGAACCCGTCTGGCGCAACCACTGCTACGCGGGAATCCACGCGCACAACGGCAACGGCGAACTGACCGGGGCGCACTGGATCGCCGAATCCGGCTGGCTGACCTCGGACATCGGCATCACCAACACCCATCAGGTCGGCATCGTCCGGGACACCCTCGTCAAGCTCGAAGCCGAGCGGAACAAGGCGCTCGCCTGGCGGCTGCCCGTGGTGGCCGAAACCTGGGACGGCCCGCTGAACCAGATGGACGGCTTCTGGATCACCGAGGACGACGTGCGGGCAGCGGTGGCCGACGCGAAGGGCGGCCTGCCCGCCGAAGGCAACGTCGGCGGCGGCACCGGTATGTCCTTCTTCGGCTACAAGGGCGGCAGCGGGACGTCGTCGCGCCGGGTCGATCACCACGGAAACGCCTACACCGTCGGGGTTTTCGCGCAGACGAACTTCGGCAGGCCCCGCGATCTGCTGGTCAAGGGCGCGCCGATCGGGGCGGAACTGCCTCCGCCCCCACCGCTGGGACCCGCGCCGGACAAGTCCCAGGGCTCGTGCATCATCGTCGTCGCGACCGACGCGCCCCTGCTGCCCGGCCAGTGCCGCCGGCTCGCCGAACGCGCGGGCATCGGCCTCGGCCTGGTCGGCGGCGTCGCGTCCAATGGCGATGGCGACATCTACCTCGCCTTCTCGACCGGCAACGACATCCGTCCCGGCGATCCGCTGCGCGAGGCCAAGGCGATCGACAACGACGAGATCGACCCGTTCTTCCACGCCGTGGTCGAAGCGACCCAGGAGGCGTTGCTCAACTCGGCCACGAAAGCCGAACGCATGACCGGGAACCGCGGCACGCGCGAGGGGCTGCCCCTCGGTGAACTCGTCGAGATCCTCAAGCGGCACCGGCTTTACCCTTGAGCCGGCTCGCTCAAGCATCCAGCCCGGCGGCGGTGATCCCGGCGGGCGTGGGTGCCTGGCGGAGCGGAAACCGGGTGCAGACGAAGAACAGGCTGAGCGCGGTCAGCGCGACCGCGGCGAGGATCGTCGCCGGGTAACCCCACGCGCCCGCGAGCACCGGGCCGAGCGAGGCCGCGCCGATGGCGATCGTGTATCCCCAGCTGGAGAAGAGCGTGAAATCGCTGCCGGCGGTGGCCGTCCGGCACAGGTCCATGGACACCGTGAAGATCACCGTGTTGGTCACACCGCGGATCGCGCCGAGCACCACCACCGCGCCGAACGTCACCGCCTCCGCACGGCCGAAGGCGACCGGGAGCAAGGCGGCCATGGCGACCACCTCCCCCGCGATGGCGAACAGCAACGTCCGGCGGCGGCTGTATCGCCGCATCGCCCGCCCGGCCACCGCGGCGCCCGCGATCCCGGCCGTTCCGGGCAGTACCGAAGTCAGCAGGCTCAGCCAGGCCAGATCCCAGCCCTGATCGACGAGCATCGGTGCCAGCAGGGACTGCGCCAGCATGATGCCGCCCCAGGCCAGCGGCAGGATCGCCCCCATCCACCACAGGGTCCCCGGTCGGCGCAGGATGCGTGCCGCCTCCGCGAGCCCCGGCCGGTGCCGGGCACGCGGCGTGGCCGCGGGACCGGGAAGCCGTCTCAGCACGAGCAAGGGCACCAGACCCGCCGCCGCCACGACAGTGGCTGCCCATGGCCAGCCCCAGTGCTGCGTGATGATCAGCGTGGCGCTCGTGCCGACGATCGCTCCCGCGAAACCGGCACCCACCCGGATCGCGTTCACGGCTCCCCGTTCCCGCTCCCCGCTGAGCCGCACGGCCAGCGCGTCGGTCGCGATGTCCTGAGTACCGACAAGCGCGATCAGCACACACGCCGCCAGGAAAACGACGGGGAAATCGCCGCGAAGATCGAGGGCGGCCAGTACGGCCAGCGTCAGCACGACGGCCGGCTGCGAGAACGCCAGCCACGAACGATACCGGCCATATCGGTCGACAAGCGGCGCCCAGAAGATCTTCGCCACCGTCGCGAAGGACACCAGCGAGATCGCCCCCACCTCACCGAGCGAGGCCCCACGCTGCCGGAGCAACGCGGGCAGCGCGGCGATCACGCCCGTCGCGATGAACTGGCCGCTGTAGAGCACCGCGAGCGGAACGAGATACCGGTGAAGTTCCCGTGGCTTGCCCGGCCTCACCACCGAGACGGTCATCCGACCGGCCCCCTGCCCGCCTCGCACGCCATCGGAACCTCCTGACCACGCCCTTCGACTTAGGTTAGGCTAACATATTTTCGACCCAACGTCGGAAAAGGACTGGACTGGACTGGCCCGTGCCGCATCGCGCGGCGCGGTTCCCGCCTGACGTCCACTGTGGACATGAACGGGACCGGCCACGGATGGGGAGCGATATCAGTCGGCACAGGAACTCGCGGTGGCGGCGGCGAGGCGGGCACCGGCCGGGAAGCCGACGCTCTCCCAGCGACGAGCGATCCGTTCTTCCGCGGCCATCGGGCCGCCGACCAGGCTTCCGGCCACGCGCTGAGGGGCCGGCGGAACGCGGCCGCCACCACCAAGTCCACAATGGACTTCATCGGCGTGCGAACCGGGTGAGGCTCACCTCGGTCGCGCGGCGCGGAGCCGAAGCGCCAGCGCGGCGGCCAGCACGGACGCCGCGGCACCGGCGAGGAACGCCCGCCCGTATCCCGCGGCGAGCGCTTCTTCCAGGCCGGACCGGCCAGAGCCCACTAGTGTCCGGGTGTGCGTGGTGGCCACCGTGGTGAAGACCGCGATCGCGAGCGCCCCGGTGACCTGCCTCGTGGTGTTCAGGATTCCCGACGCCAGCCCGGCGCGGGCGGGCTCGACGCCGCTGGTGGCGGCCACCGTGATCGGCGTGAACGCCAGCCCGATACCGAAGCTGAACAACACGGTCGGCCCGGCCAGCGTGCCCAGGTAGGTCCCCGCGCCGTCGATCGTGCTCAGCACGCCGAATCCGCACGCGGCGAGCACGGCGCCCACGACCGCGAGCGGGCGCGTCCCCCACCTGGCCAGCAGCCGCCCGCTCACCTGCGCACCGGCGGCGACCGCCGCGGTGGCGGGCAGGAACACCAGTCCCGCGGCCAGCGGCGAGTAGTGCAGCACGTTCTGCACGTAGAGCGAGAGCAGGTAGTAACTGGTGAAGAAGGCGGCACCGAGGAAGAACATGACGAGGTTGGCCATCCCCACCGAGCCCGCCGCGAAGAAGTTCAAGGGCAGCAACGGAGCCTTGGCCCACCAGCGCTGGTGCGCCAGGAACGCACCGGTCAGCGCCACGCCCATCCCGAGCG
Source organism: Amycolatopsis sp. NPDC059021 (assembly GCF_042739895.1). Classification (NCBI taxonomy): domain Bacteria; kingdom Bacillati; phylum Actinomycetota; class Actinomycetes; order Pseudonocardiales; family Pseudonocardiaceae; genus Amycolatopsis; species Amycolatopsis sp. NPDC059021. The sequence continues at coordinate 224,244 of NZ_JBHYIQ010000003.1, read as the reverse complement.
CCCCGAGCGTCACCGGGTCGGCCCAGCCGCGGTCGTCGCTGGTCACGATGCCGTAGACGAGAGCGACCAGCCCGACGGTGATGAGCGTCGCGCCCGCCACGTCCAGCCGGACCCGTGCCGCGGCGCCCCGGCCCCGGGGCAGCGTGCACCAGGCCCCGATCAGCACGGCCACGCCGATCGGCAGGTTGATGAACAGAATCCACCGCCAGCCAAGGCTTTCGGTGAGGACACCGCCGAGCAACGCGCCCGCCGCCCCGCCGGCAGCCCCCACCGCGCTCCACACCCCGAGCGCGCGCGAGCGAGCCGCCCCGGCGGGAAAGGTCGTGGTGAGGATCGTGAGCGTCACCGGCGACAACGCGGCACTGCTGATCCCCTGCACCGCTCTGGCGACGACCAGGGTGCCGGCGTCCGGCGCCAGCCCGCCCACCATGCTGGTGAGCACGAAAACGGCCAGTGAAGCCAGGAAGATCCGCCGCTGCCCGAAGAAGTCGGCCAGCCTGCCGCCGAACAGCAGGAACCCGGCGAAGGTCGTGGTGTAGGCGTTGACCACCCACTGCAGGCCCGACGACGTGAAGCCGAGGTCCGCCCGGATCGAGGGCAGCGCGACGGTCACGATCAGCCCGTCCAGGAAGACCATCAACTGCGCCAGGCAGACCACCACGAGAACGGCCCACCGGGCCGAGGACGGACCGGTTCCCGCACTCTCGGCCACCGCCGGCTTCCCGTTCGCCGCGGTGATCCCACCGGGTCCCGCCGCGCTCGTCCGCCCCCCGTCGGGCACCTCGCTCACCTCCGCACCCCAGGAACTCTTCCGACGAAGGCGAGCCTAACATATTTTCCGACCGAGAGTCGGAAAATATGTCCGGTCAGCGTCCCGCCTTGCGCCAGAACACTCCGGTCCAGTCGATCTCCTCGATCGGCTCCTCGATGCCGTGCGTGTGCCGGTAGTCGCCGACCGCCTGACGGCAGGTCTCGAGGCTGTAGTCGTCGATGATGCAAAACCCGCCCGCCGACAGCTTGGGGTACAGGAACTCCAGTGCCGCGTAGGTCGATTCGTACAGATCCCCGTCGAGCCGGAGCACCGCCAGCTGCGGGATCGGGGCGTTCGGCAGGGTTTCGGAGAAGTAGCCCGGCAGGAACCTGACCTGCTCGTCGAGCAGACCGTACTGCCGGAACCTGGCCTCGACCTCCGACAGGTCGATCGCGATCGGGTACCCCAGATCGTCCAGGTACTTCTTCACGGTGTCCGTCTTGAAGAACTCGTCGGCGGGGAACCTCTCGGTATCCGGCTCGGGGAAACCGGCGAACGAGTCCGCGAGCCAGACCGTCCGGTCGCGGACGTCCCAGGCACGCAGGATCGCGCGCATGAACACACAGGCGCCGCCCCGCCAGGTGCCGGTTTCGATCAGGTCGCCGGGAACGCCGTCCCGGAGCGCGGTTTCCACGCAGGTACGCACATTGTCCAGCCGCGGCCAGCCGATCATCGTGTCCGCGTCCTGATGCGCGAATCTGCCCTCGACGATTTCGGTCATCGTGCGCGGCCGCTCGAGCGGCGGGCCCAGGAACACACGGCCGTCCGAGTACCGGGTCAGGCAGCGCTTGATCAGATCCAGGTACGCCTCGGCTCCCGCGGAGAGCCGGACGTCTTGGCGTGCAAGGGCTTCGGAGTTCATGACAACGGCCTTTCACTCGGTCTCACCAGGTCACGGGCATCTCGAAAGCGCCATACACGGTCAAGGCCTCCCGGAACGGGATCTCCTCGATCGGTTTCGCCAGGCGCAGTCCGGGAAAACGCTGGAACAGCCTGCCGAAGACGACCTGCAGCTCGGCTCTCGCCAGATTCTGCGCGAGACACTGGTGGACCCCGTAGCCGAAGGCGACATGCTGTTTCGTCTCTCGATAAAGGTCGAGTTCCGCCGGATCGGCGAACACGTCCTCGTCGCGGTTGGCGGTCTGCAGCAGGACGAGCACTCCGGAGCCCGCCGGGATGGTGACCCCGCCGACCTCGGCGTCGGCCAGCGCGACCCGGCCCATGCCGAGCTGGAAGACGGTCAGGTACCGCAGCAGTTCCTCGACCACGTTCTCCAGCAGGTCGGGCCGGGCGAGGAGCATTTCGACCTTGCCCCGGTCGCGCAGCAGCGCCATTGTTCCGAGCGTGATCATGTTGGCGGTGGTTTCGTGCCCGGCGACGAGCAGCAGCAGGCTGATGTCGGCGATCTCGGACCGTTCCAGGACCCCGCGCCGGTACTGGCCGATCAGTTTCGTCAGGATGTCGTCGCCGGGATCCGCCTCCTTCGCGGCGACGATGCCGGTCAGGTAGTCGTTGAGGGCACCGCCCGCGTCGAGGTTCCGCTGCCGCGGCAGGCTGTGGTCGATCAGCTCGGTCGACAGCCGCTGGAAGTGGGCGTGGTCGGCGTAGGGAACGCCGAGCATCGAGCAGATGATCCGGGACGGGATGGGCAGCGCGAAGTCCCGGACGAAGTCCGCCGGGCGGGGCTGCGCCGCGAGGTGTTCGAAGCTCTCCTCCACGATCCGCTCGATCCGCGGCCACAACTCGCGGATGCGCTTGAGGGAGAAGTCGCCGCCCAGCATGCGCCGGTAGGTCGTGTGCTTGGGTGGATCCATCCGGACGAAGGTGCGCCCCAGTACCGAAAGATTGCCCGCCTGGCTCCGGATCGGATAGTTCGGCAGCGAGGCGTCGGCGCTGAACCGGTCGTCCAGCAGCACCGCGCGCACGTCCCGGTGCTTGGTGACGAGCCAGGCCTCGTTCCCCGTCGCGAGCCGGACCCGGCTGACCGGTTTGTCGGCCAGCAGCCGGGAATACGCCGTCGGGAGCCCGAGCGGATCCACCCTCGGCACCGGCCACGGCAACTTCGGCACCGCGCGCTCATCGGGTCCGATTTCCCGCCGCGACTCGACGACCATCGCACTCATTCCCCTTTATTTCGCGATTACCATACGCCTGAAGCATCGTCAAGCACCGCTGCCGATACCGGACAACTTAGGCTACCCTTGCTAAGAAATCTTCCCGCTGTTAGAGTCAGCGGTACGCCGAAAAATTCGGATACCTCGAAAAGCCCCACCAGGCGGACCTCGTATCGCTTTCCGGCGGCCAAGCCCCGCTTATCATCGTTGCCGGGGGCGACCGGCGGGGCAAGCAGAATACCGAGAAAGTATCCATCGGTCATGGACCGAATATGACGAACAAACTGGGGGATCAGGGGGATGGAGCTTCGGCACCTTCGCTACTTCGTCGCCATCGCGGAACATCGCCACTTCGGCCGTGCCGCCCGGTCACTCGGAATACAACAACCGCCGCTGTCCCAGCAGCTGAAATCCCTGGAGACCGAGGTCGGCGCCCGGCTGTTCGACAGGACCAGCCGGTCGGTCGAACTCACCCTCGCGGGCCGGGCTTTCCTGGTCTCCGCCAAGGAATGCATCCGGCACGCCGACCGTGCCGCGGCGAGCGCGGCGAGCGCCGCCCGGGGAGAAACGGGACGCCTGGTCATCGGGTTCATCGGCTCGGCGATGTACTCCGTGCTGCCGCCCATCCTGCGCGCCTACCGGGTCAGCCGTCCCGGGATCGCGCTGGAACCACTGGAGTTGTCCAGTTCCGAGCAGGCCACCCAGCTCGAAGCCGACCGGATCGACATCGGCTTCGTCCGCCCTCCGCTGCGGGCGGCTCACGACCGGCGGCTGGAAACCTTCGAAGTCGTCCGCGAACCGTTCGTCGCGCTCCTGCCCCGTTCGCATCCCCTCGCCGGCGGGCCCGCCGTGCGCATGGCGATGCTCGCCGAGGAACCGATCGTCCTCGCCTGCCGCCACACCGAACCGAGCCTCTACACACAGGTCATGGACCTGTGCATGCGGTCGGGGTTCGAACCGGTGATCGCGACCGAAACCGCGTGCCTGCACAGCGTCATCGGCCTGGTCGCCGCCGGGGTCGGGATCGCGATCACCCCGCGCAGCCTGGCGAGGGTACACAACGAGGACATCGTCTTCCGCCGCCTGGAACCGGTTCCGCTCGCGCCCAGTCTGACCGCGGTCTGGCACGCCGACAATCCCAACCCCGCACTGGAGACGTTCGTCAACGTGGTGCGCGGGATCGCCGGATACGCCAGGCCGCGAGAGCGATCCGCACCGGGATGAGCGCATCGCGGAATCACCGGCGCCGGCTCGCGAGCCGGCGCCACGCCCACGATTCCGCTTCCCCGAGGCGGGCGAACAAGCGCATCGGATAGGGCGAGAGATCGCGGGCCTTCGCCGAACGCCGGGCCGCGGCGAGTTCGTCGTCATCGGCGACGACGGCCATCCCGGCGTGCAACTCGGCCAGCCGGTCACGCTCGTCCTCCAGCCAGGCCATCTGCCGCTTGGCCGTCCCTCGATCGGCCCGTCCCCTCGGGCTTTCCGCGACCACCACCGCGAAACACTCCCCGCGGTCCAGATAGCCGGTGAGCGCCGACTGGAAGCAAGTCACGTCCGCCGCGGTGAGCGCTCCCCGGTACCGCAGGCGGACCAGGGGCCAGTCCCCTTCGTCGACCTCGAGCGCCACAACCGATCACCCCTTCAACCGAGTACGACTTAGGTTAGCCTAACATATTTCCGACCCGAGGTCGAAAAAGAACCGGGCTACAGTGCTGGCATGTCGAGCCAGCCACCGTCGAGCCCGAAACGAGGACGCCCCGCACGGCTGAGCCGCGAGGCGATCGCGGCCGCCGCCCTCGAACTCGACGTGGAGACCCTCAGCATGAACGCGGTCGCGGACCGGCTCGGCGTCGCGAAATCCTCGCTGTATGGCTGGGTATCCAGCCGGGAGGAACTCCTCGGCCTGGTCAGCGACGCGGTGATCGAACGCTGTCTGCCGGCGGAGGACCCGGTGGACGGCGACTGGCGGTCCTGGCTCGCCCAGCTCGCCAGGTCCATGCGCCGCGAGATCCTGACCGTACCGGGCTACGCCCTCCGCCTCTCCGGCACGCACCAGCACTACTCGGACGCCTTCGACCGGTTGCGCGACAAGGTGATCGCGGTCTTCCGGCAGGCAGGCCTCGCCCGCGGCCCGGCCACCCAGAGCTGGTACGTGTTCAGCACCGCCATGGTCGGCTGGCTCGCCCTCGAACACCAGCACACGACCGAGCGACCGGCACCGCGTTTCGAGTCCTTCCTGGCGGTTCTCCTGCGCGGCCTGCCCGCGTCCTAGCGCGCCGGCGAGCCGGGCCCGCCGTGGATTCCTGGCCTCCCGGTGCCGCGCGATGTTACGGTGAAACCGGGGTTGGGCCATGCCTCGGACAACCCCTGGTGAATTCGTCAATGGCGGCTGGGTCGGCTGGGGATCACGTACGCGGAGGGGATTCGCCCACCGGATCTGTCATTCGTGTCCGGAATGCCTGCTGTCATCCTGCTGTAGCCGCTCACCGTTTTCAAGTGACACTCGCCCCGTCGTATCGATGCGTACTCACCGCGTATCGGACGCGCCGCCCGGAAGGCCCGACACAGGGAAGGCACAGATGGAACTCCGCCATTTGAGGTACTTCATCGCCGTCGCCGAGCACCGCCATTTCGGCAGGGCCGCGCAATCGCTCGGCATCCGGCAGCCGCCGCTGTCCCAGCAGATCCAGTCACTGGAAAAAGAACTGGGTACCCGGCTGTTCGACAGAACGAGCAGATCGGTCGAACTCACCAAGGCGGGTCACGCGTTCATCACCGAGGCGAGAAAGACCCTGCGACACGCCGACCAGGCGGTGGCTTCGGCCTCCCGCGCCGCGCGCGGGCACAACGGCCAGCTGCGCATCGGCTTCATCGGCTCCGCCATCTACTCGATACTTCCGGCGCTGCTGCGCGAGTTCCGGTCGCGATACCCCGGCGTCAGCCTGGAACCGGTCGAGCTGACGAGTGCCGACCAGGCGTACGAGATCGACGCGCTGCGACTCGACGTCGGATTCGTCCGTCCCCCGCTGCGTGCGGCGCACGGGCTGGCGCTGGCCTCGCTGCCGGTGGCGAGGGAACATCTGCTGGTGGCCGTGTCGCGCAACCACCGGCTGGCGGGTCACCGGTCGATCCCGTTGTCGTTCCTCGCCGAAGAACCCCTCATCCTCGCCCCCTCGGAAGGGGAGGCGAGCCTGCGTTCGAAGGTGTTGCAGGTCTGTTCGCGCGAAGGGTTCGAACCGGTCGTCGGCGGGGAAAGCGGTCAGCTGCACACCGTGCTCGGCCTGGTCGCGGCGGGCGTCGGCGTCGGTATCGGCCCGGACAGCGTGGCGAAGGTCCGCCTCGGGGAGACCGTGTACCGCCCGCTGCGGCCGGCGATCGCCGCTCCCGACCTCACGATGGTGTGGCGCGCCGGCAACGACAGACCGGTGGCAGCGAACTTCGTCGACATGGTCCGGGGGCTGTGCCGCGCCGAAACCGGGGCCACCGCGATCACCGGCTGAGCCCGGCATGCTCGCGGAGCCGGGGAAGCACCTCCGCGGGCGCCGGCATGGCGGCCAGTTCGCCGGCGATCGCGCGCGCGGCGTCGCGATAGCCCGGTGCGCGGAGAACCTCGTTGAGGGACGCGGCGATCGCCTCGGGATCCGCGGTCGCCAGGGACAGTTCGACGCCGGCCCCCTTCGCCTCGATCAGCCGCGCGTTCATCGGACGGTCGCCGCCGTGCGGGACGATCACCTGCGGTATCCCGGCGGCGAAGGCACTGAACGTCGTACCGGCGCCGCCGTGGTGCACGATCGCCCGGCAGGTCGGCAGCAGTACCCGCATCGGCAGCCAATCCACGACGCGCACGTTGGCGGGCAACGGATCCGGCAGCGCGGAAAGGCCTGCTCCCGCCGAGGTGAGCACCAGTTCGACCGGGAGCCCGCTCACCGCGTCGATCACCTTCGCCAGCAGTTCCCCACGCCCGATCGTGGCGGACAACGAGCCGAGTGTCACGCAGACCCGCGGCCGCTGCCCGCGCTCGATCGCCCACTCCGGCAGGACGATTCCGCCGTTGTAGGGCAGATACCGCATCGGCAAGGCCGATCCCACGGGTTCCGGTTCGAGCGAATCCGGGCAGACGGTGATCTCGGCCCGCGGCCGTTCCGGCAGTTCGTCGACGCCCCACCGCCGGGCGGCCCCCGACATCGCCAGCATCGCCGGGCGGTAGGTGGGCCGTCGCAGGCCGATTCCGTGCAGTACCGCCGGAATCCCGGCCGCCGTGGCCGCGAGCAGCCCTGCGGCGAGTGCGGGCGGATACACGATGGCGTCGGCGTGCCAGCGCCGCGCGAGGGTGACCAGGCCGTCGAGCATCAGCTCGCCCACCGCCCCGAACCGGCGGCCAGCCTCGGCCTTCAGCTCGTCCGCGGACAGCTCGCGCGCCATGATGGTTTCCTGGAGTCCGGTGTAGACACCGGTGACATCCGCTCCGCCCGCGACGTCGTACGCGGAAAGTCCCGCATTGGCGGCCGCCTCGACGTTGGGCCCCGTGGTGGCGATCAGCACGTCGTCGCCGGCCATCGCGGCCGTGACGGCCAAGGGCACCAAGGGGAAGAGATGCCCGTACCCCGGCGCCATGGTGAACAAGAGCCGCACCGCGGTGCTCCTTTCCGGTCTCGGATCGAGTCACTTCTCCCAGAAGGGCTCGCGTTCCACCCACTGCGGGATACCACCCTCGGCGTTGACGCCCTTCTCCAGGAAGACGATGTTGTGGTACAGGTGGATGCCGACAACGCTCGCTTCGGCGTGCCCGAGTTCCCCGTTCTCCCGCGGATGTTCCTCGTGGTGCAGGTCGTCCACCAGCCGTTTCACCAGGCCGAGTGCGGTGTCCGGTGCCGCGGCGGCGGTGGCGTGCCCGCGATACCCGGTGCAGTAGGACGTCCACAGATCCTCGATGACGTACAGGCCGCCGGTCGTGACGTAGGGCAGCAGGACGTCGAACGAGGTGAGGATGTGGTCGTTGAGATGACTGCCGTCGTCGATGATCACGTCGAACGGGCCGTACTCCCGCCCGATCGAGGCGAGCAGTTCCCGGTCGTCCTGACTGCCCCGCAGGGTGGTGAGCCGTTGCTGGTCCACTGTGGACTTGTCGAAGACGTCGAGGCCGTAGATCGTGCCGCGGTGGAAGTAGCGTTTCCACATCCGCAGCGAGCCACCGCCCAGAGTGGTGTCCTGGTAGCCGCCGATCCCGATCTCGAGCACGCGCACCGGGCGGTTGCGCAGCGGCTCGAAGTGCCGCGCGTAATGCGGGGTGAACCAGTGGATCCCGCCCCATTTGTTGGAGATGTACTCCAGTGCCAGCTGGTCGAGATCCGGGGCCGCGTGGGAACAACCCGCCAGTACCGCGCTGCCCGCCCGCACGATCGAGCGGATCTCCTCGCGGGGCAGCGATCGGGACGACGTCCGGTCGCCCGGCTGCGGAGCGGGCAGCAGATCGGTCCGGCGCCGCCCGGAACGCTGGCCGGTCACCGGGCCGAAGACGTCGCGCAGGAGATCGGCGGCCGCGTACTCGATGAGCATCCCGACGTGCTCCGGCCGGTTTTCGGCCAGCACCGGCCGGGTCCGGGGCGCCACGTCCAGGACCAGCTCGCAGCGTTCGTCGCCGTGGGTCACGTACAGGCCGATCTTCGCGGGATGGTCGTTGAGCGGCGAGGCACTCCGGTCTATCACCTCGTCGGCCAGTATCCGCGCGGTGCGCGCCAGGCCCACTTCGCGGACCGCGGCGTCGATCACCGGGCCGGTCTCCCCCGCCGCGCTGATCAGCCGGTCCACCGCTTCCGGTCCGGACAGCTCCTTCATCGTCGATCCTTTCGGCTCTCAACCCGTCGCCTTGGCACTGATCTCCTCCAGCAGCCGGGCCGTCTCCACGACTGCGGCGGGTTCGGCCCCCGCCGCGCGCTCGCCCCGGACCCTGGCGCAGAACTCGGTGAGCAGGTTCCGCACGTGATCGTCCGGTGCCAGGGGAAGCCGTTCCCGTCCACCGTCCCGTTCCCACCAGACCACCGGTTCCCAGTCGGCGGGCGGGGTGAACGCCCGCTCGACGCGCACCCTGCCCTTGCTGCCCCAGATCTCGTAGTCGCACCGGTAGGAATGGTCGAACCCGAAGGCGAGCTGCGCCACCACGCCCGCCTCGTCGTACAGCTGCGCGGCCCCCGCCACGTCGAACGCACCGGTGGGCCCGGCGGCTTCGCGCAGTACCGCGTGCCCGACCCGCAGCCCGTCGCCGAGCAGCGACTGGGCCAGCCGCACCGGGTAGATGCCGGTCTCGGCGAGCGATCCGCCGCCCAGGTCCCGCCGGTAACGGATGTCGCCGGACGGCCGGGGCGGAAAGCCGAACGCGGCGCTGATCAGGCGCAGTTCGCCGAGTTCCCCTGCCGCCACGAGCTTGGCGACCGCCCGCTGCTGGACGTGCCGCAGGAACAGGAAGTTCGGCAGCAGCACCAATCCGCGTTCCGCGGCGCAGGTGGTCAGTTCCCTCGCCCGTGACACCGCGCACGCCACGCTTTTTTCCGCCAGCACGTGCTTTCCGGCTCGCAGCGCACGCAGGGCCCAGTCCCCGATCAGCGCGACCGGCAGCGGCACGTAGACCGCGTCGACGTCGTCGCGCTCGAGCAGTTCCGCGTAGCCGGTGACCGGCTCGCACGCGAACCGCGTCGCGGTGGCGGCCGCGGTCTCCGGCGCACGGCTGGCGACCGCGGTCAGCTCGATGTCCGGATGTTCCGTGATCGCCGGTGCCATGCGGCGCCGCGCGAACTCCGCGCACCCCATGATCCCGATGCGCACCCGCCGCGTGGCCGTCCTGTCGTGCCCCTTCATCGCACCGGGACCGCGGCTTGCAGGCAGCTCAGGAGACTCCTGGCCTCGATGTTCAGATAGTTGCTGTGCAGCACCAGGTCGTGGAGCTGATCGACACCCACCCAGAGGTAGTCCCCCGCCTCGTCGTCCGGGAATCCCGGATCGACCTCGGTGATCAGGTACAGGTTCTGCTGCCGGTAGAACCGGCCGCCCTCCTCCGACTGGTAGCCGCGGAAACGGACTTCCCCACCCGCCTCGCCGGTCACGTACTCCAGATGGCGCGGCCGCTGCCCGGCGGGCAGCATCCGGTAGTTCTCCGTGATGCACTGGACCGTGGGCGCGAGCTCCGCGATGTCCCGGTACCCCGCCTCGGTCTTCGCCTGGACCAGCACGTGCTCGACGCCGGCGACGCGTTTGGTGAGGAACGCCGCGATCCCGGGGTGCCGGGGCGCGACCATCGGCTGGGACCAGCGGTGCACCTCGCGGTCGCCCGCCGTCGTCCGCACCCCGACGACGGTGAAGTACTTGCCGGACTCGTGCGCGATGTCGTGCCCGTCGTAACGCCACCCGGTCACTTCGCGCAGGGGCACGCGCCGGGTGTCCAGCCGGTGCCTGGTCTTGGCACGGACGAACCAGCTCAGCACCTCGGCGGTGGTGTGCACCGGTGCCGTATCCACCATGGACGGACGAAGGGGCAGACAGGACAGTACCGAGCGCAGGCACATGTTCACCACGTTGTCGAAGCGGTGCAGCAGACGCAGGACGTCCAGGCGCAGCCATCGGTGCCCGTCGGCGACCGGGACGTCCTCGAACACCTCGACGACGACGTTCCGGTTGCGCTTGCGGTAGAACCTGGCGCCCTGCTCGGACTGCAGGACGTCGACGAGGACGCGGCCGTATGCCGTGTCCTGGAAGTACTCCAGGTACTTGGTCGCCGCCCCGCCGTGCACCCTCGTGTAGTTGCTCTTCGTCGCCTGCACCGTCGGCGCCACCTGGACCACGTTGATGTTTCCCGGCTCCATTTTGGCCTGCACCAGGGCGTAGTACTCTCCGCCGACGCGGCGGACCAGCAACCCGAGAATCCCCACCTCCGGCTGCTGGATCACCGGCTGCCGCCAGTGGTCGACCGGGCCCTGGTTCGTGCGCACGTCGAGGCCTTCGACCCGGAAGAACCGGCCGCTCTCGTGTTCCAGGTCGCCCGTGTCCCCGGCCAGTTGCCAGTTCGCGACCTCGCCGAGCGGGATCACCGCCGAGTCGTAGTGCCCGCGGAGGCGGTGTTCGGCAAGCCAGGCGAGCGTCTCGCCGGTGCCTTCCAGCGCCGTCTCCGGTATCGACGAGACGGCCCCGGTGGAATTGAGTGTCCCGGTGTTTCGCATGCGGTCCCTCTCTCGGGCGAGCGGTGCGACAGCGGTCGGCGGCCGTCACGGCAGTGGCAGGCGGCTCACGCCGAACTGGTCGTCGGTGAGGTCGGTGAGCAACAGGCCGAGGAGTGTGCGGGGAGCGCGAACCGGCGCGAAGTGACCGCCGGCGACGACGTGCTCGCGGAACCGCGCCCGGGTGTGCCGGGCCCAGTACCCGAGTTCCTCGGCGGTGACCTCGGGATCGGTACTGCCCCGCACCGCCGTCACCGGGCAGCCGAGTGGCGGGGCGGGGCCGGGCCGGTAGGCTTCGACGAGACGCAGATCCGCGCGGATCACGGCCAGCGCCCGCGCGCGCAGCTCTCGCTGTTCCAGCACCGGCTCGTCGATCCCGCCGAGCCCACGGAGTTCGGCGAGCAGCCGGTCCTCGGGCCCCTCGCTGCGCACGTCCCCCCTCCGGTGCGCCGAGGGCGCCGGCTGGCCCGCCACGAAAAGGTGCGCCGGTCCCCCGGCCCAGCTCCGCTCGAGCCGCCGCGCCACCTCGTAGCCGACGAGCGCGCCCATGCTGTGTCCGAAAAGGACCAACGGGATGTCTTGCCAGGGCCGGAGTTCCGCGGCGAGCTGATCGCACAGCGTGCCGAGGTCGGCCGGCACCGCCGTCCCGCTCCGGTGCTCCCGGCCCGGATAGCACGCCGCGATCAGCTCCATGGTGGGCGGAAGATGGCTTTCCCAGCCCCGGAACGCGTTCGCCGTGCCACCGGCGTGGGAAAAGCAGACCCAGCGGACGGTGGCGCCCGGTCGTGCCGCGAGCCTGCGGTAGGTGTCCTCGTGATGTATCAGGCGCGTCACGACGTCTCCCGTCCGCGGGCGAGGTACTCGGCCGTCTCCGCCACCGTCGGCGCCCGCAACAGCCTGCCGAGCAGGTCTTCGAACGCGAAGTCCCCGGCCTCGGCCAGGTTCTGCCGCAACCGGCCGACCAACTGCGCGATCAGCAACGAGTCGCCACCCAGCTCGAAGAAGCTCTGCTCCCGGCCGATCCGGGCCAGGCCGAGCACCTCGGCCCAGACGGCGGCGACGCGCCGCTCGCGGTCGTCGCGGGGTTCGGTCCCTTCGGCACCGGGCGCCGAGGGCCGGGACTGGCCCAGCCATCGCGTGAGCTCCGCGCGATCGATCTTGCCGTTCACGGTCTTGGGCAGCGCGTCGACCACCTGCACCCGCGCCGGGATCATGTGCGCGGGCAGCTGTTCGGTGAGATGGGCGGTCAGCTCGTCCGGATCGACGGGCTGCCGGTCGGCCTTGAACTGCGCGGCGAAGACGTGCTGGCCGCACAGTTCGGACAGCTCCGGCTCGGCGGGCAGGCACAGCCATGCCCTGCCACCGGCCCGGCGGAGCTGGTCCGTCCACTGGCGTTCGGTGAGGAACAGCTGGCCGCTCTCGGCCCGCAGATCGGCGAACTCCCCGGTCGGCGAGTCCACCCGGACCAGGAACTCCATGGATCCCATGAGCTCGTAGTGGTCCCGGGTCGCCTCGGTAAAGATCAGCCATCCGCCCGGCCGCAGCAGCTCACGCACCCGGCCGAGCACCTGGCCGACGTCCCGCGCGTTGTGCAGCACGTGGGCGCAGAGCACGACGTCGAAGGAGTTCGGCCGCAGGCCCTGTTCCCGGTAGCCGAGGTTCATGTCGAACAGGCCGTAGCGCACCCAGCGCTGCTCGGCGAACCGTTCGCGGGCCTCGTTCAGGAAGAACTGTGACACGTCGGTGAACAGGTAGCTGACGTCGAGCTCCGCCAGCGCGGGGATCAGGTCCGCGCTGGTGCCGCCGATGCCGGCGCCGATCTCCAGCACGCTCAGCCCACGGTCGCTCTGCCCGGCCAGCCGCCGCACGAGCGTGTGCACCACGGTGTTGAGGTACTTCGCGACGACGTTGCCGGTGAAGGTGGCCTTGGCCGTGTCCAGGCCGCCTTGCGGGAAGAAGCTCCGTACGTGGTCGATATCCCCGCGCAACAGTTGCGGAACCTCCGACGCGGTCAGGCGGAGATAGCGCATCCGCTCGGCCGGGCAGATCGCGTCCACACAGGACTCTTCGGCCGCGTCCCATGCCTTCTCGACCTCGTCCCCGCCCACCGGGCGCAAGCCGCGATAACGGTCGTCATCCGGGCCATGGCGCAGCAGGCCCTCCGCGCTCAGCGCGCGCAGCCACCGGCGCAGGAGCCGATGGTGTCTCGGCACGACCCCGAGCGCGGTGAGGATCTCCTCGGTGGTGTGCGCCGCCTCGGCGGTGGCGAACAGCCCCTCGCGGCGCAGCGCCCACGCCATCGTGGTCAGCTCGGCGCGATCGAGCAGGCTCCTGAACCCGGCGGCGGCGTCCCGGTCGACTCCGGCGAGTGCGGTGGCGGCGACGGCGTCCGCGTCCGCCGTCAGCAGACCGGTCGCGGCCTCGTCGGGGCGGCGCCCTCGGGCCGTTTCGACGAACCCGGCCAACCGCCGATCGAGCGGGCGCTCGCCGTCGGTGATCACCGCGGCGGCGCCGACCGAGGGATGTCCTTCCAGCGCGGCCTCGATCTCGGCCAGTTCCACGCGATGGCCGAGAATCTTGACCTGGGCGTCCTTCCTGCCGAGGAACTCGATCGTGCCGTCCGGCAGATAGCGCCCGAAGTCGCCGGTGCGATACCGCCGTTCCGTGGTCCCCGGGCCGGTGCCGAACCGCTCCGCCGTCTTCTCCTCGTCGCCGAGATAGCCCAGCGCCACTCCCGCGCCGCCGATGTACAGCTCGCCGGGGACGTGATCCGGCGCGGGACGCCCGGCCGGGTCCAGTACATGGAAGGTCTGGTTGGTCAACGGCTTCCCGTACGGGATCGACACCCAGTCGGGGGGCGTCTCGCCGATGGGGTGGTGGATCGACCAGATCGCCGCCTCCGTCGCACCTCCGAGGCTGACCAGCTCCAGGCCGGGCAGCAGTGCCCGGATCTCGTCGGGCAGGCGAACCGGGATCCAGTCGCCGGACAGCAGGGCCAGCCGCAGCGAGGGCAACGCCGTTTCCGGGGCCGACCCCAGGAAGTGCCGGAGCATCTGCAGTTGCGCGGGGACCGAGTTCCACAGCGTCACCCCGTGCCGGGCGATCAGTTCGGCCCAGTGTGAAGGATCGGTGCGCCGCGCGGGATCCGGGAGCACGAGCGTCCCGCCGACGGCCAGCGGGCCGAACAGGTCGTAGACGGACAGGTCGAAGCCGAGATTGCTGAGCCCCAGCACCCGATCCCGCCCGGTGACGCCGAACCGGCGCGTGACGTCGTCGATGGTGTTCCGCGCGCTGCGATGGCTGATCATCACGCCCTTCGGCGCGCCGGTCGACCCGGAGGTGTAGATGACGTAGGCGAGATCGCCGGGAGCCGCGGGTGTCCAGGACGGCTGCCCGGTTTCGCCGAGGAGATCCACCGCGAGGGACCGCGTGCCAGGGCTCTCCGCCACCCAGGACTGCGTGAGCACCAGCCGCACCGAGGCGTCGCGCAGCAGCCGTTCCCGCCGGGCGGGCGGCTGGTTCGTGTCGATCGGCAGATAGGCGCCGCCCGCGAGCAGCACGCCGAGGACGGCCACCACCTGTTCCCAGCCCTTGTCCATCACGATCGCGACGAGCTCGGACCGGCCGCAACCACACTCGGCGAGCCCGGCGGCGACGGCCCGTGCCCTGCCCAGCAGCTCCCGGTAACTCAGGTCACGTCGTGGTGAGATCACCGCGATCCGCTCCGGATCGGCCTCCGCCCGGCACACGACCTCCTCGTGCAGCAAGGAATCGGGCAGCGGCCCCTCGGTGGCGTTGGCCAGCGCCCGGACGGCGAGCTGCGTGGGTGGCGCGAGCGGTGGCAGCGCCGCGGCCCAGTCGGCGTCGGCCAACCGGTCCAGCAGCTGCTCGTAGGCCCCGAACATCGCGTCCAGCATCCCGTCCGGGAACAGCTCGTCCACCGCGTCCCAGGCCAGCACCAGTCCGCCGGCCGAGTCGTAGACCTGGTGATCCAGCCAGACCTGCGGGGTCTGCGAAAGCATCCAGGTCTGCTCGCCGAGCTGATCGCGGAACCGCGCATCGACGAACTCCTCGCCGAGGTTGCAGGCGAACACCACCGGCGCGCCCACCCGCTCGCCGGGGAAACGCCTGTTCATCTCCGCAAGCAGCCCGACCGCGGAGAAGGCGCCCGCCGAAATGTCTTCGTGCAAGCGCTCCTGCAGGCCCCGGGCCCGGTCCGCGAAGGACTGCCCGGGACGCGGCTCCACCGCGAGCAGGATCAGGCTGGTGAAGTCGGCGACCATCCCGTCCACGGCGGGCCGGGCGGGATCCCGGTCGAACAGCGGGAGGTTCAGCAGGAACGGTTTCTGCCCGCTCCATTCGGCGAGTACCGCGCTGTAGGCGGTCGCCAGCACCACAGCCGGGGTCAGCGCGTGCGCCGCGGCCCGATCCCGGATCCGCGCCCACACCGCAGGCTCGAGCCGCGTCGCCCGCCGGCTGAACCGGGGCCGCTCGACCCGTTCGGGCGCGGTCGCGAGCGGCAGTTCCGGGCCACCGCGCGGCAAGAGCTCCAGCCTGCCGCGCCAGTACTCCGCTGCCTGACGCCTCGCGTCGCTCTCCCGCTCCCGCGCGTCCGCCAGGTACTCCGCGAACGTGTAACCCGGTTCCGCCGCCTCGGCGCTACCGGGCTCGGCATAGCAGCGCGCGAGATCCTTCAGCAGGATGCCGATACTGCGCACGTCCGCGACGAGAAGGTCGATGTCGAAATGGAGCCGGGTGCGGTTCCCCGGCAACAAGGAGAGCCCGACGTCGAAGACCTCGCCCTCGCCCACCCGCAGTACCCGGTGGGAGAGCTCGTCCCGGATCGCCGCCAGGCGTTCGGCCGCCGCCCGATCGTCGAGTTCCCGCAGATCCCGCACCACGGGGCCCGTCCACGGGCTCTCGGCGAGGATTTCCTGTTCGCCGGAGTCGAGGAACCGCGCCCTCAGCATCGGATGACGCCGGGTCAGCAGGCACACGGCCCGGCGCAACCGGTCCGCTTCGACTCCGTGGCCGTCGAACTCGTAGTACGCGTGGCAACCGACCCCGCCCAGCACCATCGCCGGATTCCGGCCCACCCAGTAGGCCCGCTGCACGGGCGTCAGGGGGAACGCACCCCGCTTCCGGTCCGCCGCCTGCCGCACCGCGCCCGCCGCGCCGCCCCCGCGTTCGGCCAGCAGCGCCGACCAGCGGGCGAGTGTCGGTTCCCTGGCCAATTCGGCGAAACCGACGTCGATGCCGCTCCGCCGCCAGTCCCCGGCCAGGCGCATGATCCGCATCGAGTCGAGTCCCAGCCCGATCAGGTTCTCCTCGGTGTCCGACGCGCGCAACCGCCTGCCGAGCAGCCGTTCGACCGCGGCGCGGACCGATTCCGGGCCGGAGAAGTCAGTCATGTTTTCGGTACCGTCCCCCAGTGCGGAGATATTGCCGCCTTCCGATGCGCCCGAATCGAGCGAGAAATCAGCTGGCATGCGCCGAGTCTGACCGCATTCCGAGACGGGCTGCAATGGTCTTTCCGGGTGATCTACGATGCACCGGCCGCACGGAACACCGAATCGATATCCCGCCGGGCAAATCTTCTCCCGATCCATATGTTCTGCATATGGGTGGGGCGCACCGTGCGCGACCCCGCCTACTGTCCGGAACAACTACTGGGGCGTTCTCTTCGAGATTCGACGAACTCGAACCGAAGCACTGTCGGTTGTCCGGACATCACCGCCGGTTCCAAGGGGGGAAACCGAATGCACGGACTATCCATGCCTTCACACGCGGAGCGGACGCGGAGATATCGCCGCTCCGGGCTGTGGCGCGGCGAAACCATCACTGCCGCGTTACGCTCGCCGGCACCCGGCCGCGCGGCCCGGACCGCGCTGATCAGCGAGGACATCCGGCTCAGCCACGCCGATCTCGGCGAACGGGCCGACCGCCTGGCCGCCGGCCTTGCCACGCTCGGGATCGCCGCGGGGGACCGGGTCGTGGTCCACCTCCCCAATATTCCCGAATTCTTCGTACTGACCTTCGCACTGTTCAGGATCGGCGCTATTCCCGTCCTCGCACTGCCGGCGCACCGCGTACAGGAGATCGAGCACCTCTGCGAGGCTTCCGGGGCTGTCGCCTACGTGACAGTGGACACACATTTCGGTTCGGACCACCGTGAAATTGCCAGGAACATCGCGAAGAAATCGAGAACCGTACGGCACGTCATCCTTGTCGGTGACGCCGCGGAGTTCACCCCTTTCGCGGAGTGCGCCACCGAACCCCGAGAATTCGCCGATCCCGATCCGTCGGGCACGGCATTGCTCCTGCTTTCCGGAGGCACGACCGGCCGCCCCAAACTGATCCCTCGCACCCACGACGACTACGGTTACAATTTCCGCGCCAGCGCCGAGGTGTGCGCGCTGACCGAATCGGACACTTATCTCGCGGTGCTCCCGGTCGCCCACAATTTCGCGCTGGCCTGTCCGGGAGTGCTCGGCACGTTGTACGCGGGCGGAACGGCTGTCCTGTCCACCAGCGCCGCTCCCGAGGACGCTTTCCGGCTGATCGCCGCGGAACGGGTGACGGTCACCGCGCTGGTCCCGGCCGTGGCACTCCAGTGGGCCGAAGCCGCCGAGTGGGCCCGGCCGGACCTGTCCAGCCTGCGGCTGACCCAGGTGGGTGGCGCGAAGCTCGATCCCACGGCCGCGAGACGGCTGCCCGCCGCGCTGGGCGGTCGCCTGCAACAGGTCTTCGGCATGGCCGAAGGACTGCTGAACTTCACCCGGCTCGACGACCCGGACGAACTCGTCCACACCACCCAGGGCCGGCCGCTGTCCCCCGAGGACGAGATCCGGATCGTCGACGAGCACGACCGGGACGTCCCGGCGGGCGCCGTCGGCGAGTTGCTGACCAGAGGGCCGTACACCATCACCGGCTATGCGGGCGCGCCCGAACACAACCGCCGCGTCTTCACCGCCGACGGTTTCTTCCGCACCGGAGATCTGGTCCGCGGGCATCCCACCGGTCATCTCACCGTCCACGGCCGGACCAAGGACGTGGTCAACCGGGCCGGTGACAAGGTGTCCGCCGTCGAGGTGGAGGAAAACCTGCTCACCTGCCCGGACGTGCGGGCCGCGGCGGTGGTGCCCGCGCCGGACGCCGTGCTGGGCGAGGCGATCTGCGCCTACGTGGTGCCCGGTCCGGCCGAACCGTCCCTGGCCGGGGTGATCGCGTTCCTCCGCGATCGCGGCCTGGCCCCGTACAAGTTCCCCGACCGGCTGTGCCTCGTTCCCGGCCTCCCGCTCACGAGCGCCGGAAAGGTCGACAAGAAAGCCCTTACCCGACGAGCCGCCCAGCACCCGGACACCGAACAGGAGGCCGTTGATCCTTCATGACGACTTCGACGCACCGACCGCGCGAGCTGCACCTGCACACCCGCCTCGATCCGTTGAGCACCATGGAAAGGATTCTCCACGCGGTACCCGATACCGAAGACGTCGTCGTCTACGAAGGCACGGACTCCTGGTACTACGCGCAAGGCGTTCTCGCGGAGATCCAGGTGGACGCCCGCCACGTCCGCCGCGTGCACGGCACCGAGTGCGAGATCCGGCCCTGGCACGGGGATCCGCTGCCCCTGGTCGCCGAAGCACTGCGCGAACTCGGCATCCCTGGCTGGCGCGCCTACGGCTGGGCGGGCTTCGAACTGGCCTACGCCAAGGCCGGGATGCCCGAGCTCCTCGACGGTACCTGGCCGTTGCTGCACCTGATCGTGCCCCGCACGGAGATGATCATCTCCGGGAACGACGCGGTGATCCGTGGCGAAGGGGCCGACACGATCCGCGAGGCTCTCGCGCGAGACGAGCCGGCGCCCCGGCACGAACCGAAGCCACTGGACCCGGCCGCGTCCGATGGCGAGCACTACCGGACCGCGGTGGCGGCCGCGGTCTCCGAGATCGAGCAGAACAGACTGCAGAAGGTGATCCTCTCCCGCGAGGTCGAAGTCGGGTACGACGTGGACCTCGTGGCCAGCTACGTCCTCGGGCGGCGGAACAACCAGCCCGCGCGGTCCTTCCTGCTGCGGATGGGAAATCTGCGCGCGGCGGGGTTCAGCCCGGAGACGGTCGTGGAGGTCTCGGCGGACGGCGAGGTGCGCAGCCAGCCGCTGGCCGGGACTCGCGCGATGACGGCCGACGCTGTCCGCAACAGCCGCCTGCGGCAGGAACTGCTGACCGACCCCAAGGAGATCCACGAGCACGCCATCTCGGTCAAGGCCGTCTACGACGAACTCCTTCCCTTGTGCGAGCCGGGAAGCACGCTGGTGGAGAACTTCATGGCGGTCAAGGAACGCGGCACGGTCCAGCACCTCGGCTCCCAGGTCACCGGCCGCCTGCGCGCCGGACAGGGACCGTGGGACGCGTTCGCCGCGGTCTTCCCCGGGGTGACCGCGTCCGGAATCCCGAAGAAGGCGGCCTACCGGACGATCCGAAGGCATGAGCGGAGCGCGCGCGGGCTCTACAGCGGTGCCGTCCTCACGGTCGCCGAGGACGGATCGATGGACGCGGCGCTGGTGCTCCGGTCGCTGTACCAGCGCGACGGCCGGACCTGGCTCCGCGCCGGTGCCGGCATCGTCCGGCAGTCCCGGCCCGAGCGCGAGTTCGAAGAAACCTGTGAGAAGTTGTCCAGTGTGGCCGGTCATCTGGTGCCGCGCGGTGGGTGAACCCGACGGCCCGCGACGTCTACGGAGTCTTTCCGCATGACTGAACTCAGTGCCTTGCCGGGTCTTGTGGCCGCTCAGCAGCCCGACTGGCCCGACGCGGCTTCCCTCGAAGAAATACGCCGGACCCTCCGGCTCCTCCCTCCCCTGGTCGCCGAGCCGGAGATCTCGGCGCTGGCCGCGGCGATCGACCGGTTTCCCCGCGGAGAAGAACTCATCCTGCAGGGCGGCGACTGCGCCGAACTGTTCCGGGAGGCGAAGCCGGACCGGGTCGAGGCCAAGCTGAACCAGTTGCACACGCTCGCGGACCAGCTCCGCGCGGGCCTCGGCGCACCGGTCACCACCATCGGCAGGCTGGCCGGGCAGTACGGCAAGCCGCGGTCCAGACCGACACAGCTGCTGCCGAACGGCGAATACGCCCCGAGCTACCGGGGCGACGCGGTCAACGACGCGGCCGCGATCCCGGAACTGCGGGTGCCGGATCCCCGGCGGCTGCTGACGGCCTACCACCGCGCGGCCGCCACCTTCGACGTCATCCGTGCGTGGAACGCACGCAGGCCGTCCGGGCATCACGTGTTCGGTTCGCACGAACTGCTGTTGCTCGACTACGAAACGCCACTCGTCCGGAACGGGCGACACGGCCGCTACGCCTCGTCGACGCATTTCGGCTGGATCGGCGACCGGACGAGAGCCCTCACCGGCGCGCACATCGCTCTCGCGCGCGAGATCCGCAATCCGGTCGGAATCAAGATCGGCCCGTCGACCTCGCCCGAGGAAGCGGTGCGGCTGAGCACGATCCGGCACCCGCCCCCGGTGTTCATCGTGCGGCTCGGCGCCACCGAGATCGACCGGCTGCTCCCGCCGCTCGTCAAGGCCGTGAAGCTGCACGGTGCCCCGGTCGCCTGGCTGACCGATCCCATGCACGGCAACACGATCACCACCCGGTACGGGCGGAAAACCCGTGCCATGGACCAGATTCGTGCCGAGGTCACCTCCTTCGCCCGGATCATGCGCGCGGCCGGGCTCCCCATCGGCGGGCTCCATCTGGAACTGACGCCCGACGAGGTCACCGAATGCGTCGCGAGCACCGCGGAAGCAGCACACACGAGGCTGCCGCGCTACCGGTCTCCCTGCGACCCCCGGCTGGCCCCGGCTCAGGCCGCCGAACTGATCTCCCACTTCGCCGGTCTCCTCTGAGCCCCCTGGCCGGCGCAAGGCGTCGGCATCGTCAGCCAGTTCTGCTCATTACTGCTCGATCTGGCATTGAATCGAGCAACACCGAACGCTTGACATGACTGGATTTGCTCGGCTTTACTCCTAGGCACGTCGGAACGAACGCCCGGCGTGAGAGGTACGCCCAGCCGGTAGGTGGCGGTAGCCACGAGTCCGGCCTGAGTCGCCAGGACGAGTGCTCGTCCGAGGCGGGGTCGTGCCCACCAGCATCCCGGAGTTCACTGATGCACTTCACCCGCGTTCAGGTGCTGAGCTGTGCCGCGGCCCTCTCGGCCGCGCTCGGTTGCTCCCCGTCCTCCACCGCAACCTCGCCCCCTGCCGCCGCTTCCCCCGCCGAGGCACACGCCGTCGCCCCGCCACCCGCCGGAGCCGGTTTCGACTACCAGATCGGCGGCGCCTACCAGCCGCCCGGGGGCGTCAAGGTGGTGACCCGGGACCATACGGCCGCGGCCACCCCCGGGCTCTACAACATCTGCTATGTAAACGCTTTCCAGGCCCAGCCCGGAGCTGAGGGTAGCTGGGATTCCGACCTGCTCCTGCGCGACGCGAACGGCACCGTCGTCGTGGACAAGGACTGGAAAGAAGCGTTGCTGGACCTCCGGACGGACGCCAAGCGGGAGCGGATCGCCGCGAAGGTGACCGGCTGGATCGACCAGTGCGCGGCCAAGGGGTATCAGGCCGTGGAGCCCGACAACTACGACAGCTTCACCCGTTCGCAGAACCTGCTGAGCGCCGAGGACGCGCAGGCCTACATCCGGTTGCTTTCCGCGCACGCCCACCGGCAGGGACTCGCGATCGCGCAGAAGAACACCTCGGAGCTTTCCGATCAGCATCAGCGGAACGGCCTGGACTTCGCGGTCGCGGAAGAATGCGGCGAGCAGAACAATTGCGGCGAGTTCACTTCGGCCTTCGGCAATCACGTGATCGCGATCGAGTACACCGGCAAGGGTCTGGCCAACGCCTGCGAGCACTGGGGCGACAGCTTGAGCGTCGTCCGGCGTGACCGGGATGTCTCCCCGCGGGGCAGCGCCAAGTACGTCCGCGAGACCTGCTGAGCGGCTCGCGACTTTACCTGTCCCTGCCGCATTTCCGGAGGAAACGATGGACGTTCGTGGACCATCCGCGCCCATTTCCCGGCGTGGATTCCTCAAGGGTGCCGGCGGTCTGGCAGTCGGCGCCACGCTGGCGGGCTGCGCCTCGAACGCGCAAGCCGGTTCCGGCGGGCCCGTCACGATCGAACTGTGGCACGGGCAGAACGACGTCGGCCGCAAGGTCATCGAAGGCCTCGTCGCCGATTTCCAGCGCGCCCATCCCGGCATCCGCGTCGACATGGGCGGCGGTGTCCTGGCCGACGCCATGCTCCAGAAGGTGACGGCGGCGCTGGCGTCCGGGTCCTACCCCGATATCGCCTACGTCTTCGGGGCGGACCTCGCCAGCGTCGCCCGCAGCCCGCAGGTGGTCGACGTGACCGGCCTGGTGAACTCCGGTCCCACGCCGTGGCCGGACTACTGGCCGTCCGCGCGGGAGGCGGTCACGCTCAACGGGCGCGTCCGCGCCGTCCCGGCGATGCTGGACGTCCTCGCCGTGGTGTGCAACAAGACGCTGTTCGCGCAGCGGGGGATCCCGCTTCCGGACGAGAACTGGACCTGGCCGGAATTCGTTGCCACCGCGCGGAAACTGACCGATCCGCAGTCCGGCACGTTCGGCACGGCCTGGCCGGGCGCGGGCGACGAGGACACCGTGTGGCGGCTGTGGCCGCTGGTGTGGGACCTCGGTGGCGAGGTGATCGGCAAGGACGGCCGGAGCATCGGGTTCGCCGAATCCGGTGTCCGCGCGCTCGAAGTGTTGCGAGACCTCGCCGCCGACAAGAGCGTCTACATCGACCCCAAACCGGGGAGCGAACAGATGTACAAGGCGTTCGCCGCGGGACGGATCGGCATGGTCGCCACCGGCCCCTGGCAGCTGCCCGACATCACCGACGCCGGAATCGACTACCACGTGGTCCCGCTCCCGACCTTCAGCCGCAGGCCCGTGACGATTTCCGGACCGGACACCTGGACGCTGTTCGACAACGGCGAGGAACGCGTGCGGGCGGCACGGACCTTCGTGAGCTGGCTGATCCAGCCGGACCAGGACGTCCGCTGGGACGTCGGCGCGGGAAGCCTGCCGCTGAGCCGTCGTGCCCAGTCGATGCCCGCCTGGCAGCAGAAGGCCGCGGAAACCGCAGGGCTGCCGGTTTTCGCGCACGCGCTGGAAAACGCGCGTGTGAAGCCCGTGCATCCCGCCTATCCCCAGGTGTCCCAGGCTGTCGCCACCGCCGTCGTCGCGGTGCTGCTCGGCAGGAGCACGCCGGCCGAGGCCATGCGTGCCTGCGCCGAGGAAGCCAACGCCGCCCTGATCATTCCGCGCTAGGAGTTCGCACATGCCCGGATTACCGGCCCCGATCACCGTATCCCGGTCCCCCGGTGTCAGGCGGGGAAACCGCCGGCGGCGACGCGAGACAGCGTCGGCGTGGGCGTACATCTCGCCGTCGGTGCTCATCATCCTCGGCCTCGGTGTCGTCCCGGTCGTCTGGTCGCTGCTGCTGTCGTTCCAGGCCGACGACCTGGTGACGCCGAGCAGACTGGTGGGCCTGGACAACTACCACGCGCTCGCCAAGGACCCGCATTTCGCGCAGGCCGTCGTAAACACCTTGCTGTACACGGTTTTGTACGTCCCGCTCAGCATCGTCTTCGGGCTGCTGCTGGCACTGGCGCTGAACCGGCGCATCAGGTTCATCGGCCTGTACCGCACGCTGTTCTTCGTCCCGTTCATCATCTCCGCGACAGCGCAGGGCGTGCTGTTCTCCTTCATCCTCGACCCGCAGTTCGGCGTCGCCAACTCGCTGCTGCACCACCTCGGCCTTTCACCCCAAGGGTTTCTCTCCGACCCCGGGCAGGCACTGCTCGTCCTCGTCGGCATCACCCTGTGGAGCGGGACCGGATTCTGCGTCGTGGTGTACCTGGCCGCGCTCCAGGACGTGCCACCGTCCCTTGTGGAGGCCGCGAGGCTGGACGGCGCGGGCCGGTGGCAGGTGCTGCGGCACGTGACGCTGCCCGCCATCACCCCGATGACGGTGTTCCTGCTGCTGTGGCAGGTCATCAATTCCCTGCAGGTGTTCGACCTCGTGTACGTGACGACCAAGGGCGGGCCGCTCGGCTCCACCACGGTGATCGTCTACTTCATCTGGGAACAGGCGTTCAAGAACTTCACGGCGGGCTACGGCGCGGCCGCCGCGTACGTACTCGCCATCGCGTTGCTCGTGATCGCGGTGGGCGTGCGAGTGCTGCGGAGGCCCGGACGCCGTCGTGCCGCGGAGGTTTCCCGATGACCGTCAAAGCCGCCCTGCCCGCTGTCGGCACGTTCGAAGCCCGCCGGTCCCGGATCCGCTTACGGCTTCCGTTCAGCCTGTGGCATCTGCTGCTCGTCCCGCTGGCGCTGCTCTTCGCGGCCCCGCTGATCTGGCTGCTGCTCAGCTCGTTCATGAGCAACGCGGAGATCAATCGTTTCCCACCCGCGTTATGGCCGTCCAAACTGGACTTCGGCGGCTATCGCTACGTCCTGGCGAACGCGCTTTTCCCGCGCTGGTTCCTGAACTCGCTGATCGTGTCCACAGTGGCCGTCGTGTCCAATCTGCTGTTCGGCGCGCTGGGTGGGTACGCGTTCGCGCGGATGCGGTTCGCCGGATCCCGGGTGATGCTGGTGCTGATGCTCGCCACGATGGCGATCCCGTTCCAGCTGACGATGATCCCGACCTTCCTCGTGATGAAGAAGCTCGGCTTGATCGACACGCTCGGCGCGTTGATCGTGCCGTCGCTGGTCACCCCGTTCGCGGTGTTCCTGCTGCGTCAGTTCTTCCTTTCCCTGCCGAGGGAACTGGAGGAAGCGGCGTGGATCGACGGCTGCTCGCGGCTGCGCGTGCTGTTCCGGATCGTGCTGCCGCTGTCGCGGCCCGCGCTGAGCACCGTCGCGGTGCTGACGTTCCTGAGTACGTGGAACGACCTGACCTGGCCGCTGATCGCCATCAACCACGACACGCAGTACACCCTGCAGCTGGGGCTCACCACGTTCCAGGGGCAGCATCACACCGAATGGGCCGCGGTGATGGCGGGCAACGTGATCACCGTCCTGCCGGTCCTGCTGGCCTTCCTCGGCGCGCAGAAGACGTTCATCCAGTCCATCACCTCCAGCGGGCTCAAAGGCTGACTCCGCGTTACCACACGGGAAAACCACTTCATGGCACACAGCTTCGACCTGCTCGTGATCGGGGACGCCAATCCCGATGTCATCGTCGGTCCACTTCGGACACCGATCGCCTTCGGCCAGCGTGAACATCTCGTCGACTCGGGAAGTCTCACCCTGGGCGGGTCGGCGGCCATCACCGCGGCGGGTGCCGCGCGCCTCGGGCTCAGGGTCGCCATCGCGGGCCGCGTCGGTGACGACTCCGCCGGGCGGTTCGTCCGCGAAGCGCTCGCCGAACGCGGCGTCGACACGAGCGCGCTGGCCGTCGATCCTGACCTCCCGACGCCGCTCACCGTCATCCTGACCCAGGACGGCGACCGCGCGATCCTCACCACCCCCGGCACCCTCGCGGCGACCACGGCCACCGACGTCCCGGCGGAACTGCTCACCGCCAGCAAGCACGTACACGCGTCCTCCTACTTCCTCATGCCGAAGCTCGCGGCCGAGCTGCCGCGCCTGTTGCGTCTCGCCCGCGAGCACGGCGCGACGACGTCGGCCGACACCAATGACGACCCGGCCGGAACCTGGGATCCGGCCGGTGTCGCGGCACTGCTGCCCGAGACCGGTTTCCTGCTGCCCAACGCCGCCGAGGTCCGGCACCTGGCCGGGAAACCCTCGGCCAGGGAGGCGGCCGCGGCACTGGCGTCGCGGGGACCGGCGGTGGTCGTCAAGGACGGCGATCAGGGCGCGTTCGCCTGCGCTGACGGCGAAGTCTTCTCCGCCAAGGGAATCCCGGCCGACGCCGTGGACACCGTCGGCGCCGGGGACAGCTTCAACGCGGGCTTCATCGCCGCGATGCTGGCGGGCATGTCGCTCGGCAAGTCCCTCGAATTCGGTGTCGCGTGCGGCGGGCTTTCCGTCCGTGCCGCGGGCGGCACCGCCGGCCAGCCCACGTGGGACGACGTCCTCGTCCACCTCGCTCGTACCGGAACGGATCCCGCATGACCACCCCCAAGATCACCTTCGTCGGCGCCGGAAGCGTCGTGTTCACCCAGGGACTGCTCGCCGATCTGTTCGCCCACCCCGAACTGGGCGACGCGGAGATCGCCCTGCACGACATCGATCCCGAACGGCTGGCGACCGCACTCGGCGCGGCCCGCTACATCGCGGCCGAACGCGGCGTGAAGCCCGGTATCACCGGCTACACCGACCGGCGCGAGGCGCTGGCGGGCACCGATTTCGTCGTCAACATGGTGCAGATCGGCATGGGTGAGGCCACCCGCACCGATTTCGAGATCCCCGCGCGTTACGGCGTGCGGCAGACTATCGGGGACACGCTCGGGATCGGCGGGATCTTCCGTGCCCTGCGGACGTTCCCGTTCCTCAAGGCACTCGGCGAGGATATCGCCGAGGTCTGCCCGGACGCGTGGCTGCTCAACTACACCAACCCGATGGCGATGAACGTCCAGTACCTCGCCGAGGCCACCGGGCTGACCCGCGTGGTGGGCCTGTGCCATTCGGTGTACTGGACGGTGCGCGGGCTCGCGGACCTCGTCGGCGTTCCCTTCTCCGAGGTCGTCTACCGCGCGGCCGGCGTCAACCACCAGGCCTGGGTGCTGCGGTTCGAACACGAAGGTGCCGATCTGTACCCCCGGCTGGCCGAACTGTCCGAAAAGGACGAACAGCTGCGCCGGCGCGTCCGGTTCGACATGTTCCGGCGGCTGGGCTACTACCCCACCGAGACCAGCGAGCATTCCGCCGAGTACGTGCCGTGGTATCTCCACCACGACAGTGAGGTCGAACGCCTTCGCCTGCCCATCGGCGACTATCTCGGCATCGTCGAGGAAAACGTCGCGGCCTACGAACAGACCCGCCGCGCGCTCGCCGACGACGCACCGCTGACCGTCGAGGGCACGAACGAGTACGCGCCGCAGATCATCCACAGCATCGTCACCGGGACGCCGCGCACCGTGTACGGGAACGTCCCGAACCACGGCCTGATCGACAATCTCCCGTCCTCCGGTGTCGTCGAAGTTCCTTGCCTGGTGGACGCTTCCGGGGTGCAGCCGACCCGGATCGGCGCGCTGCCCCCGCAGCTGGCCGCGCTCAACCGCACCTATCTCGGCATGAACGACCTCGTCGTGCGTGCCGCCGTGGAGAACGAGCCGCGGCACATCCGGCACGCCGCGATGGTCGACCCCGCCACCGCCGCGACACTGCCGGTCGAGCGGATCTGGCAGCTGTGCGACGACCTGGTCCGCGCGCACGCCGACCGGCTGCAGCCCGCTCTGCGCGTCACCCTCGGCAGCTGACCACCACCATTGCCAGGGAGAACCCATGCGGGAACTACGGATCGGAGTCGTCGGCGTCGGCCAGCGCGCGGGCATAGCCACCTTCGCGAACCGGCCGGGAACGGCCAGGGTGGTGGCGTGCGCTGACCCGGATCCGCGTGGCCGCGCGGACGCGCGGGACCTCTTCGGCGCCGACGTCGCGCTGCACGAGACGTATGAGGCGATGCTCGCGGACGGTCTGGACGCGGTGTTCGTGCTGACGCCCGACCATGTCCACACGCGACCCGTACTGGCTTTCCTCGCGGCCGGAGTCGCCGTGTTCGCCGAGAAACCACTGGCGATCGGTATCGAGGACTGCGACGCGATGCTGACGGCCGCGTCGAGCAGCGGGACGCGCCTGTTCGTCGGGCACAACCTGCGGCATCTGCCGGTGCTGCGGCGGATGCGCGCGCTGATCGGCGAAGGGGTGATCGGCACGGTCAAGTCCGTGTGGTGCCGCCATTTCGTCGGGCACGGCGGGGACTACTACTTCAAGGACTGGCACGCGGAACGGGCGAACACGACCGGTCTGCTGCTGCAGAAGGGCGCGCACGACCTCGACGTGCTGCACTGGCTGGCAGGCGGTTTCACCCGCCGGGTCGTGGCGCTGGGCGGGCTCACGGTCTACGGCGCGAACCCGCGCCGCCGCGAAGACCGGGCCGGACACCGGATGCCGGACTGGTTCGACGCGGACGTCTGGCCGCCGGCAGCGTTGCGCGACCTCAACCCGGTGATCGACGTGGAGGATCTCAGCATGATGCTGTCCGAAATGGACAATGGGGTCTTCGCCAGCTATCAGCAGTGTCACTACACCCCCGACTACTGGCGCAACTACACGGTGATCGGGGACGAGGGCAGGATGGAGAACTTCGGGGACGGCGTCGGCGGCGACGAGGCACTGATCAGGGTGTGGAACCGGGGAAGATCGGGCTACCGGCCCGAGAGCGACCTGACCGTCACGATCGCGCCGGAACCGGACGGGTCCCACGGCGGGGCGGACGCGGCACTGGTCGCGGAGTTCCTGCGGTTCGTCGCCGAGGGCGGCCCGACGGAGACGTCGCCCCTGGCGGCTCGCGAGGCTGTCGCGGCGGGGTTCGCCGCCACGTCCTCCCTGCGCTCCGGTGGCACCCCGGTCGACGTGCCACCGCCGGATCCCGCGCTCGTCCGGTACTTCGGCGGCCACCAGGCCACCGCCCGGACCGCGCGGCCACGGTGACCCCGGCCGCGTCCGTCCTTTGTGGATACCAGTGCGCGCGGCGCCGTCACGATCGCGGCCGGGCCAGCAGTGCGGCGAGGTCGTCGAGATCCCCGGCCTCGCGCAGCGAGACCGGGTCGGGGCGGCCGGGACGGTGATCGCCTGCCCGCATCGCCTCGACGAACCGCGCGACCCGGCGGGGGCCCGGCACAGGGGTGCTTCCGCCCAGATACCGGAGCACGATGAGGTCTTCACCGGAATGCGTCTCGATGGCGATCGACCACCCGCGGCATTCGTCCCACAGCAGGGCGACGTCGCGATCCGGGTACTGGGGCAGGCGGATGTCGAGGGCGAGATAGGCCGAGACGGGACGGTCGTGGTCGATGACACAGGACTCGAGCCCGATGCCCAGCAGGCAGGCCACCTCGGCGAGGTAACCACGCAGGGAACGGGTCGCGTGATGCTGCTGGGCGGCGGGGAAGCTGATCGCTGCGGTCACTGCTGCGACACCCTTTCTGTGCGGCGCGGGGAACGGCGTGCCGCGACGGCACGACCCGCCGCCCGCACCGGGGGAACACCTGGCGGCACACCGGGAACCGGCGGCCGGGGACCGAAACCGCGGGTTTCGCCGGGCCGGTGCCTTCCGGCCCCGGCCCGGCCCGGTCACGCGGTCAACCGCGCACGCCGGTCATGCCTTGATCTCCTTGGGCGCGGAGGCTCCGGAGATTTCGATGCGGCGTGGCTTGGCCTTGTCCGCGATCGGGATGCGCAGCGTCAGCACCCCGGCCTCGTAATGGGCGTGGATGTGCTCGGTGTCCAGCGTGTCCCCGAGGAAGAGCTGCCGGGAGAAGACGCCCAGCGGACGTTCGGCGACCTGCATCTGGACGTCGTCACCGGTCGGCAGCGGCCGGCGTTCGGCCTTGACGGTCAATACGTTCCGTTCGATGTTCAGCTCGATCGCCTCGGGATCGATCCCCGGCAGGTCGAAGCAGACGACGAACTCTTCCCCCGCCCGATAGGCGTCCATCGGCATCGCCGCGGGCTTGGACCACGTCCCCGGCGCCCCGCCACCGAACACCTGCTGGGTCAGCCGGTCGAACTCGCGGAACGGATCGGTGCGCATCAACATCGGGATCCACCTCCTGGTCGGCAACTGGGCTGGTGTCAACACGCACCTTCGTTTTAACATGTCATCGAAACGATGACAAGTACCGCGTCGTCGAAAGGATGACAGCCGTGGAGGAAGACCCCATCGCCACCATCAGCACGATCCACGACGTCGTCTCGGCGGTGCGGCAGGGCTCGGCCACCCCGGACCAGCTGCTGGCCGCGCTGACCGCGTTACGGCTGCTGCGCGGCCAGATCGCCGCCTGGGAACCCGAACTGATCACCGCCGCCCGCGACGGCGGAACCAGCTGGGCCGCCCTCGCCCCCGCGCTCGGCGTGGCGAGCCGCCAGGCCGCCGAACGGCGTTATCTGCGCCTGCGGCCCTCGGCCGGTGGCGAGGGCACCGGCGAAGCGCGGGTGGACGCCCAGCGCGACCGGCGCGCCGCCGACCGCGCGGTGTCGGAGTGGGCCCGGCGCAATTCCGCCTTACTGCGCCGGCTCGCCGGCCAGGTCAGCGCGGTCGACGGTCTCGACAAGCACGGCAGGCTGGCGATGGAGCAACTCGGCGACGCCCTCGGCGAAGACGACGCCGCCGCGCTCCTGCCGCCCCTGGCCGAGGCCGGGTCCCATCTGGGAGCCGAACACGGCGACCTCGCCGATCGGCTCCGGACGGTGGCCGAACACACCGACCAGGTCCGCCGCGCCGCCATCGACCACCGCCGCGGCCGCGGATGAAGCCGGGTCAGGCGAGGTCGAACCGGTCGAGTTCCATCACCTTGGTCCAGGCCGCGACGAAGTCGTGCACGAACCGCTCGCGGGCGTCCCGGCTCGCGTAGACCTCGGCGAGCGCCCGCAGCTGCGAGTTGGACCCGAAGACCAGGTCGACCGCGGTGGCGGTCCACTTCACCTCGTCGGTGGCCACGTCACGGATCTCGTACACGTTCTCCTCGGACTCCGACGCCTTCCACCGGGTCCCCGGCGAAAGCAGCTGGGTGAAGAAGTCGCCGGAGAGCACGCCGGGCCGGTCGGTGAGCACGCCGTGCCGGCTGCCGCCGTACGTGGCCCCGAGAACGCGAAGACCGCCGACGAGCACGGTCATCTCGGGTGCGGTCAGGTTGAGCATGTACGCACGGTCGACGAGCAGGACCTCCGGCTGGAGCTTTTCCCCGGCGCGCAGGTAGTTGCGGAACCCGTCGGCACGCGGTTCGAGGACCGCGAAGGATTCGACGTCGGTCTGCTCCTGGGTGGCGTCGGTGCGCCCGGGGTGGAACGGCACGGTCACCTCGACCCCGCCGTCGCGCGCTGCCTTCTCCACGGCGGCCGAACCCGCCAGCACGATCAGGTCGGCCAGCGAGATCTTCGCGCCGCCCGCTTCGGTGAACTCCCGCCGGATGTCCTCCAGCTTCGCCAGGACCGGCGCGAGCCGCTCCGGCTGGTTGACCTCCCAGCCGCGCTGCGGTTCGAGGCGGATCCGGGCGCCGTTGGCACCGCCGCGTTTGTCGGTGGAGCGGAAGCTCGCGGCGGACGCCCACGCGGTGGTGACCAGTTCGGCGGTCGTGAGGCCGGATTCGAGGATCCTGGCCTTGAGCGCGGCGATCTCGGGCTCGCCCACCAGGTCGTGGTCGACGTCCGGCACCGGGTCCTGCCACAGCTGCGGCTCCGGGACCCACGGGCCGAGGAAGCGACTCACCGGCCCCATGTCGCGGTGCAGCAGCTTGTACCACGCCTTGGCGAACGCCTGCGCGAACTCGCCGGGGTTCTCCATGAAGCGGCGGGAAATCGGCTCGTACGTCGGGTCGAAGCGCAGCGCCAGGTCGGTGGTGAGCATGGTCGGCTTGTGTTTCTTGTCCGGATCGTACGGGTCCGGGATGATCTCCGGCGCGTCCTTGGCGACGTACTGCTTGGCGCCGCCGGGACTCGTGGTGAGTTCCCACTCGTAGCCGAAGAGGATTTCGAAGAAGCGGTTGCTCCACTCGGTCGGCCGGTCGGTCCACGTCACCTCGAGGCCGCTGGTGATCGTGTCGGCGCCCTTGCCGCTGCCGAGGGTGTTCTGCCAGCCGAGGCCCTGTGCCTCCAGCGGGGCGGCCTCGGGTTCCGGGCCCACGTGGTCGTCGGCGATGCCGGCGCCGTGGGTCTTGCCGAAGGTGTGGCCACCGGCGATCAGCGCGACGGTCTCCTCGTCGTTCATCGCCATCCGGGCGAAGGTCTCGCGGATGAAGTGCGCGGCCGCGCGGAAGTCCGCGCTGCCGCGGGGCCCCTCGGGGTTGACGTAGATGAGGCCCATCTCGGTCGCGCCGAGTTCGGGCACCATCTCCGAATCGGTGACGTAACGCTCGTCGCCCAGCCAGTCGTCCTCCGGGCCCCAGAAGATCTCCTCGGGCTCCCAGGTGTCCTCACGTCCGAAGCCGAAGCCGAACGTCTCGAAGCCCATCGATTCCAGCGCCACATTCCCGGCGAACACGAGCAGATCGGCCCACGAGATCTGCTGGCCGTACTTCTCCTTGACCGGCCACAGCAGGCGGCGTGCCTTGTCGAGGTTGACGTTGTCGGGCCAGCTGTTGAGCGGGGCGAAACGCTGCGCGCCGTCGCCCGCGCCGCCGCGGCCGTCGGCGATGCGGTAGGTGCCCGCGGAATGCCAGCTCATCCGGATCATCAGGCCGCCGTAGTGGCCGAAGTCGGCGGGCCACCAGTCCTGCGAGGTGGTGAGCACCTCGACGACGTCGCGTTTGAGCTCCTCGACGTCGAGCTTGGCGAACTCCTTGGCGTAGCTGAAGTCCTCCCCCAGCGGGTTGCTCTTCGGCGAGTGCGCGCGCAGCACCGAGAGGTCGAGCTGGTTGGGCCACCAGTCCCGGTTCGTCCGGGGACGGCCGCCCGTCTTCGGGGGCGGCGAATCGATCGCCGGGTTCTCGCTTTCGCTGCCGTGCGCGGTCGCGGAGTCGTGCGCGACCGGGCATCCCTCCGCCGCCTTCCGGTCGACGCCTTGCGCGCTCGCGGGAACGTTGTCGTTGTTGTCGCTCATCTGCTTGCCTTCCGGGCTCGCGGATCATTGCGGTGGGGTTCGGCCGCGCAGTCGGGGCAAATACCCCAAAAGACGACCTCCGCCTCGTCGATCACATAGCCGTGGTCGTCCGAAGCGGTGAGACAGGGGGTGTGGCCGACCGCGCAGTCGACGTCCGCGATCGCCCCGCAGGAACGGCACACGACGTGGTGGTGGTTGTCCCCCACCCGGGATTCGTAGCGGGCGTTCGCGCCCGCCGGCTGGATGCGCCGCACCAGGCCGGCACCGGTGAGCGCGCGCAGCACGTCGTAGACCGCCTGGTGGGACACCGTCGGCAGTTCGGCCCGCACCAACGCGATCACGGTCTCGGTATCGACGTGCGGATGGTCACGCAGCGCGGCGAGCACGGCCAGACGCGGCTGAGTCACGCGCAACGAGGCCGCCCGCAGCTGCGACTCGAAGTCGGACATCGCCACCACGGTAGGCCGCTTGTCTGGAACGGGTCAAATTGTGTCCGGCGCGCTGCCACCCACACAGTGGAACCCGGACGGTACCGCCCGCGCCACCCGGAAGAGTCCTCTGTGGATCTACGAACGAAGCCGTCGTCCGGCGAACCACTCGTCGGCACGGGGTGTGAACCGGGCGGCACGGGGAACACCTGACGGACGCGGTGCACCACCGCCACACGACGACGTGTCACCCGTCCGGAAGGAGTACGTATGCCCGCGCGGCAGCAACCCGAGGTCCCGGCCCACCTCACGGCGGTCCGCTCGCACCGCGACCCGGTCTGCCTGCTCGCCGGGGTCGTCGCCGCGATCTTCCTGGTGGTGGGTGTGCTCGGGTTCGTCCCTGGCGTGACCACGGACTACGACACGATGAGCTTCGCGGGACATCATTCGCACGCCATGCTCCTCGGCGTCTTCGCCGTGTCCGTGCTCCACAACATCGTGCACCTCGTCTTCGGCGCCGCCGGGCTCTCCCTGGCACGCAGCGCGCCGGGCGCGCGCGGTTTTCTCATCGGCGGCGGGATCGTCTATCTCCTCCTGTGGCTGTACGGCCTGGTGATCGATCACCATTCGGCCGCCAACTTCGTGCCGGTCAACACCGCGGACGACTGGCTCCATCTGGGACTCGCCGTGCTCATGATCGCGCTGGGTCTCGCTTTCGGCCGTGGTACCACGGGATGATCTTCCCCGGACGGGGTGGCCACGCTGCCGCGCGAGCACACCCCGGCCCGCGGCGACGAGTGCCTGTTCCGGTATCCGGCGAAGGGCGGCCAGGAGCGCGCCGTGTCCATTCAGGACACTGTGCTCGCCACAGGCGGTGAAAGCGTTGCCCGCCCTCCTCGGACCGCGAGCGCAAACGCACGGCGGCGGCCGTCATGCGGGATGCCGCGCGGGCACTGGGAAACACCCCCGCCGTCAGCCGTTCGTCCTATGCGGACCCACGCGTCGTCACGGCCTACCGCAAGGGTCGGATGGTGGTGCGGTGCGGCCGGGCGCCACGCCTCTTCGTCGCGAACGACCCGTACGCGACGATCAACGTCGCCAACGTCGCGTTCAGGACATCGCCATAGGCCGGTGGATCCACGGCGGTCCTGGATTCCACCGGTCGCATATGCCCCGAGGAATTCGCTCATACGTGGGGCGAGCGAAGTCCCCCTCACTCCACGGCAGGTCGTCGCACGCATGGCTCTCCTGCATCAGCAGCCACAGCAGGTAACTCGCCCCTCACAGGTCACACGGCGCGGGGCACCTCGAAGGCCCCGAAGGGGCCCTTCACAGCATCCAACGCACTGAAGGGCCCCTTCATAGCACAAATGTCCACAAAGGACACATTCGGCAATTCGGCTCGCCGAAGAAAGCGTTTGCGGTGTCCGGCACCAGCAGCCCGACGAGATTGGACCGGCCGCCGCTCAACGCGCCGGCGAGCGGGTTGCGCCGGTAGCCGAGCAGCCGGATGGCCTCTTCGACCTTGATCCGCGTCTTCTCCGAAACCGCGCGAGGGCCACCGTTCAGCACGTAACTCACGACGGCGGTCGACGCCCCCGTCAGCCGCCCGACGTCCAGGAGAGTGGGCCTGCGCTCGGTTCCCACGCTCGCACCCTCCTGTTCCCGGGCCCACCTGCGACGGGCGTTCGCAAAACATGTGGACCGGGGCCGGGCCGATGTGATCTCGTGGGCGCGTGAGCCTGACCGTGCACGTGTTCCTCCTCGACGAGGGCGAGATGCGGCTGCTGGACACCCCGGCGTGCTGCGAGGAACTCGCGGGATTCGAGCGCTGGCGCGAAACGGTGTGGGGCGCGGAGGCCGTTCGCGCGCTGGGCGCCCGGTTCTTCCCGGCCCTGGCCGGCGGGGACCTCACGGTCATGCCGGACCAGGTCCCGGACTTCCTCGTGGAGTCCAAGATGATCCGGGCCAACCTGGACACGATCGCGCCGGAGGCGGACCCCGGCCACAGCCATGCGTGGTACGTGGAGACAATTTCCTGGCGCCTGGCGAACATCCAGATCGCGGCCGGACGTGCGCTGGGCGTCGGTGGCGGGATTCTCATCTGGTAGCCGTCCTCCGGAGCGTGTATCTCCTTAGCCGGAAGCACCAGTCCCCGGACGCCGCCGGGTCACCGGTTCGCCTGCCACGACGGTCGAACGGACGCGGGCGCGCAGCAGCGAGTCGGGTCCTTCGGCGAAGGGATCGTTGTCCAGCACGATGAAATCCGCGGCGAGCCCCGCGGCGAGACGGCCCGTGTGGTTCTCGGCCCGGCACGAGTACGCGGCGTGGCGGGTGCCGTGCGCGAGCGCCTCGGCGAGGGGAAGGGCGTATTCCGGGACGTTCGGCGCGAGCCGCGGATCCACCGCCGACCGGCGAGTCGTGGCGATGAACATATTGGGCAGCGGGGGGTGGGGCGCGGTCGGCGCGTCGGAGCCGAACGCCACCACAGCGCCGGCGGCGCTGAACTCGGGCCACGGGTAGCCGCGCAGCGCCCGGTCGTCGCCGAGCATCGCGCGCCAGTTGTCCTGGATGGCCGGGTCGGCGTGCACCGGCTGCATGGACGCGACCACGCCCAGCCGCGCCAGGCGCCGCACGTTGTCCTCGGTCACGGTCTCGAGATGCTCGATGCGGTGCCTGCGGTCACGGGGGCCGTTGACCGCGATCGCGTGCTCCAGCGCGGAAAGCGCGATGTCCGACGCCTCGTCGCCGATGGCGTGCATCGCCACCTGGAGCCCGGCGGCGTCGGCCGCCGCGACGACCGGGGCGAGCGCGTCGAGATCCCAGATGGGGCCGGGATGACTGCCGTCGGCGAACGGCTCCTTCATCGCCGCGGTGCAACTGTCGATCACGCCGTCGACCATCAGCTTGATGCCGGTCACCCGCAGCCACGGCCCGGCCAGCCTGCGGCTCAGCTCGGCGGCCATCGCGACCTGCGCCAGTTCCTCTTCGGGGCGCCCCGTCCGTTCGACCAGCCAGTGCGCGGCCACCCGCAGCGGCAGCCTGCCCCCGCCTCGCTCGGCGGCCCGTTCGAGCGCGCCGAGGTCCTCGGCGGTGAGGGCCATGTCCACCACGGTCGTGACCCCGTCGGCGAGGTAGCGCTCGAACGCGGAAGCCAGTGCGGTGTCCCGTTCGGCGTCGTTCACCGTGCTGTCGAGGAAACGCCGCATCAGCCCCAGCGCGGCTGCCTCGTAGAGCATGCCGTCCGGTTCGTTCGCCGAGTCACGGCCGATGCGTCCGCCGACCGGGTCGGGAGTGTCCGCCTCGATCCCCAGCTCGCGCAGGGCGGCGCTGTTGACCCACGCCGAGTGGTGGTCGTTGGCGGTGAGGTAGACCGGCCGGTCGGCCACGACCGCGTCGATCAGGTGCCGGTCCGGGGTACGACCGCCGAGGGCGCCGAACAGCCAGCTGCGGCCGAGCACCCGCGGTGCCGCGGGGTCGGCCGCCGCCGCCGCGCCGATCCTGGCCTGGATCTCCGCGAGGTCGGCGGCGTCGAAGAGGTCCACCTGCCTCAGCGATTCACCCAGCGACAGCAGATGGGTGTGGGCGTCGACGAAACCCGGCAGCACGAACGCGCCGTCGAGGTCGACGACCCTGGCGCCCTCAGCCAGGGTGCCCGCGGCTGCGGTGTCACCGGCGAAGGTGACCGTATCCCCTTGCACGAGCAGGGATTCCGCCCAAGCCGGTTCGGTGGCGGTGAAAATCCGCCCGCCGCGGTAGTGCACCAGTTCCGGTTCGCGCATCACGCCACCGCCTTTCCTGTGTCAGTCCTGGTGTTCCGCGCGGCCGTGAGGCGCGGGCGCATCGCGACCGTGTAGAGCACCGCCGCGAGCACGATGCCCGCCGGGAGCGAGAGATCGATTCCGCCGATGGCGTCGGCCAGAAAGCCGGTGTAGAGCCCGGGGATCAAGAGGAACGAACCCGCGACGACGGCCCCGGCGGCCAGTGCGGCGATGCCGATCCAGTTGACGCCGCCGACGTACCAGAACGGGCTGGTCTTCGTCTGATCGCTGAGCTTGTGGCCGTCGTAGCGGTTGCGGCGCAGGACGATGTCCGCGACGTAGATCGCCATCATCGGGCCGAGCAGCACGACCATGAGCTGCAGCAGGTGGTTGACGGCGTCGAGGAAGTTCGACACCAGCAGCGCGTACAGGGTGAGCAGGACGCCGAGGGTGCCGTCGAGCAGGACGCTGCGGGACCGGCGCAGCCGCACGCCCATCACCTGGAGGGCGAGCCCGGAGCTGTAGACGGTCATGGCGTTGTTGGCGATCGCGCCCAGGATCACCGCCACCAGGAACACCGGGGTGAGCCAGCCGGGCAGCACCCCGGCCAGTGCCGTCTGCGGATCCCGCATGTCCAAAGTGGTCGCCGCGAGCGCACCGAGCATGGTGAACAGCACGCTCGGGACGAACGCGCCCAGCGCGGTCCACCCCGCGATCGCGGCGGGGCGCGTCGACCGCGGCAGATACCGCGCGAAGTCGGCGCTGTTGTTGTAGGACAACGAGGCGGACGCGACCAGCGCGAGGCCGCCGGTGAGCGCCGCCCACAACCCGGCGCCGTGCAGCGGCGCCTGCGGCCGGTAGGCCCAGTCGGTGTGGCCGAGGACGTACCCGGCCAGCACCACGAAAACCACCGCGAGAACCAGGGTCAGGGGCAGGTACAGCTTCACGATCACGCCGTGGCCGTAGACGCTGATCACCAGTGTCACGGCCGCGATGCCGACGATCACCAGTATCTTGCCCACGACGTTCAGCTCGATCCCGCACCGGGCGAACAGGCTGAACGCCGTCACCGACGCGGCCGCCCAGCTGAGCGCGACGTAGCAGACCGAGACGAACCAGCCGTTGATCCCGATGACCACCCGGTTGCCGCGGACACCGAACATCGCCCGCATGATCACCTCGCTCGGCGCCCCGGCGGCGGGCCCGCTGACCGCGACCACGCCGACCAGGACCCAGCACAGGTTCCCGGCGACGATCACCACCAGCGCCTGCCACAGGTTCAGCCCCATGAGCACCAGCGCTCCCCCGACCACCAGGCTGAGGTAGCTGACGTTCGGGGCGGCCCACACCCCGAACAGCTGCCGGGCACGGCCGTGCCGCTCCTCGTCGCCGATCACGTCGATGCCGTGGGCCTCGATCCGGACACCGCGGCCGGGCCCGCTCACGGGTACGTCGGCGGCTGGGGACAGGGGTGTCGAACTCATCGGAACCTCCGGAACAACGTTGTTCGCCGGGACGGGATCAGGAACGAGTCAGTGGTGGGGTGCGCGGGGGTGCCACGCGGCGCGTGCCGGTCGCTTCGAACGCGGCGGCCAGCCGCAGCAGTCCGGTGTCGTCGTAGGCGCGGCCCGCGATGGTGAGCCCGGCGGGCATCCCGGTGTCGGCCATGACGCCCATCGGCACGGTGACCGTCGGGATACCGAGGTGCCGCGGGACGAGGTTGCCGTTGGCCACCCAGACCCCGTTGCGCCAGCCCTCGTCGGCCGACGCCGGATTGGTGTCCATGTCGGCGCGGCCGACGTCGGCCACAGCGGGGAAACAGACGGCGTCGAGCCGGAGGTTGTCCAGCCACCGATCGAAATCGGCGCGGCGGGTCTCCTCGAGGCCTCGTACGCCCTCGGCGAGGCCGGGGATGTCGGTGAAGTGCCCGGCCGGGACTCGGCCGGGGTAAGCGGCGATGTCGTCGTCGAAACCGTTATAGCGATCCGGCAGCGCTCCCTCGGGGTGCGGGAAGATGCGGTCACCGTCCACCTTGGCGAGCCGGTTCAGCGCCGGATCGTCGTTGGCGCGCAGGAAATCGTCCCACGCCCACGCCGCGAGGTCGGTGATCTCCCGCTTCAGGAACTCGGGACGCACCAGCCCGCGGGTGCCGATGGTCGGGGCGCCGGGGCGGTCGCCTTCGTAACGGGACACGACCGGGAAGTCCACCAGCACGACTTCGGCGCCGGCTGCTTCCAGATCCCGCCTCGCCGCCTCCCAGAGTTCCAGCACCGAATCCCGGGTCACGATCCGCCTGCCCGTCGGGCCGCCGATGCCCGGTCGCGCCGCCGTTCCGGCGTCCGGGTCGGCGTTGACGTACATCCTCGGCACGCCGAACCGCTTGCCCACCAAGACATCGCGTGCCGTCCGCGCGTCCGCCACCGCCAGCGCGGGGTACGACGCCGGGCGCACCGCCGAAGCGGGCGGGATCGGCACCCACGGCTGGGCGCGCCAGAAGTCGCCGCGCGGGTCGGGGTCGTCGGCGACGATCACCTCCAGCACCTCCAGCAGATCGGCCATGGTGCGGGTGTGCGGGACGACGACGTCCATGGTCGGCACGAGCGGCCAGTTGCCCCGGACCGAGATCACGCCACGGGAAGGCGTGTAGGCGCACAGGCCGTTGTTCGACGCCGGCGCGCGACCACTCGACCAGGTCTCCTCCGCCAGGCCGAAGGCCGCGAAGCTGGCTGCCGTGGCGGTGCCGGAACCGTTGGAGGATCCGGACGCGAACGCGGCGGTCAGGTAGTCGCCGTGGTACGGGCTTTCCGCGCGGCCGTAGAGCCCGCGCTGCATTCCACCGTTGGCCATCGGCGGCATGTTCGTCAGTCCGATGAGGACGGCGCCGCCGTTCCGGAGCCGCTCGATCGCGAAGGCGTCGCGGCGCGCGACGAGTTCCGCGAACGCGGGCGAGCCCGCGGCGGCGGTGAGCCCGCGCGCGAGGTAGCTGTCCTTTGCGGTGTAAGGAATCCCGTCGAGCGGACCGAGCAGCTCACCCCGGACACGGCGCTCGTCCGATGCCCGCGCGTCGGTGATGGCGGCGGGGTTGGGCACCACGACGGCGTTCAGCTTCGGCCCGTTGCGGTCGTACGCCTCGATGCGCGCCAGGTAGGCCGCGACCAGCTGCTCGCTCGTCGTCGTGCCGTCGGCCAGCGCCGCGCGCAGGTGTGCGATCGTGGCCTCGACGACGTCGAACGCGCTCATCGCCCGCCCCCGGCGACCGGCTGCTGCTGGGTGATGCAGTGGATCCCGCCGCCGCGCGCCAGGATCGGGCGCGCGTCGATGGTCACGACCTGCCGGCCGGGGTAGGCCTCGGCGAGGATCGCCGCCGCCACCGCGTCGGCGCGCGCGTCGCCGTAGCCGCACGCGATCACGCCACCGTTCACCACGAGGTGATTGACGTAGTTCCAGTCGACGAAGCCGCCCGCGTCGCGCAGGGTCCCCGGAGCCGGGATTTCGACGATCTCGAACGTCCGGCCCGCGGCGTCGGCCCGCCCGGCGAGCGCCGCGCGGATCTCCCGCAGTACCGCGTGGTCCGGGTGGCCCGGATCGGGCTGGGCGTGCAGGAGCAACCGGCCGGGAGACGGGATCGTCGCCACCATGTCGACGTGCCCGCGCGTCCCGAATTCCGCGTAGTCACGGGTCAGCCCGCACGGCAGCCAGATCACCGTGGTCGCGCCGATCGTGCGCCGCAGTTCGGCCTCGACGCGGGCTTTACCGGCGTAGGGGTTGCGGCCGGGATCGAGCTGGACGGTCTCGGTGACCAGAACGGTGCCCTCGCCGTCGACGTGGATCGCACCGCCTTCGTTGACCAGCAGCGAACTGACCGGTTCCGCGCCCGCCTCGTCGGCGACGAACCCGCCGATCTCCCGGTCCCGCTCCCACGACGCCCAGTCGGGCGCGCCCCAGCCGTTGAACACCCAGTCGACCGCGCCCAGCACTCCGGGCCGTTCGTCGTCGACGACGAAGGTCGGGCCGATGTCGCGCATCCAGAAGTCGTCCAGCGGAGCCTCGACCTGCTTGACCTCGCCGCCCAGCAGGCGCCGCGCCCGTTCGCGCTCGCTCGGGTCGACGACCATGACCACAGGCTCGAACTCCGCGACGGCGTTCGCGACCGCGGCCCACGCGGCGTACGCCTCCTCCGCCGAGGCGGCGTCTTCCCCCAGCGTTCGCCCGGTACGCGGGAAGGCCATCCAGACCCGTTCGTGTGGCGCGGTTTCCGCAGGCATGCGCCAGGCCATCCGAGCTCCCAGGTGTCGGCGGGCACGGCCGGACCGGTGCCCGCTGGCTGCGGCGACGGCAGGAACCGCGCCACTATTGATCAGGCGATCAATAGTGGCGGTGACGCTAACTAGACTGGTACGCGATGTCAAGCAACGTCAGGAAACGAGCAGCGCGGAAGGCTCCGGCGGAGCGGGCCGCGGAGATCGCCGGCACCGCCCGCGAGATCGCACTCGACCAGGGCCTCGCCGCCGTCACACTGCGGGCCGTGGCGGCACGCGCCGGCGTGACGCCCGCGCTGGTCGCGCACTACGCGCCGAACATGGACAAGCTGGTCGCGGACACGTTCACCGGCATCGTCATGGCGGAACTCGACGACGTCCTCGAGTTGCTGGCCGGGGAAACCGCGGCCAGCGCCCGGCTGGCGCGGCTGGTGGAGACGCTGTTCGACGAGGGCCGCGTGGACGTCACCGTGGTCTGGGTGGAGTCGTGGGCACTGGGCCGCCGCAACGCCACGCTCGCCGAGGCGGTCAGGGCCGCCATGGACGCCTGGCAGCAGGCCGTGGAGAAGATCATCGCGGACGGCGTGGCCGCCGGGGAGTTCACCACCGGCGATCCCGCCGCCGTCGCCTGGCAGCTGATCGGCATGATCGACGGCGTCAACGCCCAGGCACTGGTCCGCTGGGGCCGGCCGGCCGAACGCGGCTCCCTGATCGTGCACACCATGGAGGTCACCCTCGGCCTGCGCGCCGGAACCCTGCGCTGACGCCACACCGTCCACAAAGGATTTATCCGGGTGTCCACAAGCGACTGGTGGACACCCTGGCACGTGTGGCGTGAACTCAGCTCTTGGCGGAGGCGATGAAATAGATGACGATACCGATCAGGGCGAGCACCTCGGTGAGCACGAAGGTCGAGTAGCCGATGCTCTGCAGCTTGCCCTGCGCCTCCGGCTGACGGGCGGTGCCGTTGATGACGGCGGCGAAGATCAGCCCCACACCGATACCGGGACCGATCGCGCCGAGGCCGTAACCGATGGCGGCGAGCCCCTTGTTGAGGTTGACGGTCTCGGCGGCTTGCTGGGCCAGAACAATGGTGCTCATGGCATTTCCCTTCACTTCGGTCCACGCGCTCGCGCGGTTCGGGACCCGATGACCTCACAGCGGGAGACCCGCCGCCTCCGTCGTTTCCGTCCCTCACCCAGCCAGACGCCGCGAGTGGCCGT
Source organism: Amycolatopsis sp. NPDC059021 (assembly GCF_042739895.1). Lineage (NCBI taxonomy): Bacteria > Bacillati > Actinomycetota > Actinomycetes > Pseudonocardiales > Pseudonocardiaceae > Amycolatopsis > Amycolatopsis sp. NPDC059021. The sequence goes on along the minus strand of NZ_JBHYIQ010000003.1, from coordinate 181,629 downwards.
CCGGGTTCTCGCCACGGCGTGCCCTGCACAACACCCGTCCTGATTGCGATGTCGTAGCCGAGGAACGGCGTGAACCCGTCCCAGGTGTTGCGCCACAGGCGAATCATCGTCGCGTACTTCTTTCACATTTCTCCGGCCGTACGCACCGGTATCCGTGGGCACATTCGGGCAGGACCCGGTTCTGTTCGGGCACTTCCCATTCTCTGGGGACGGGTTCCATGGGAAGGTGACATAGCCGCGACACGAAAGAATGGTTATCACCCGGGAACAACACGCATTACCTCACGCTCCCGAAAGCCCTGGACGCGCTGGAGGACGACGCCTGCCGCACCGGGCGGCGGCGGTGCGGGAACGCGGCGTCGGACGAGGAGGGCTGATGGGCGAGAGCTACGAGCACGCCGTCGTGATCGGCGCGGGCATCGCGGGCCTGCTGACGGCTCGCGTGCTCGCCGATCACTTCGCCGCGGTCACCCTCATCGAACGGGACCGGCTCCCCGATGGGCCGCGGAGCCGGCCGGGAACACCCCAGGACCGCCACCCGCACGGCCTGCTGACGCGCGGGGCGCAGGTGTTCGAGAGCTTGTTCCCCGGACTGCGCGACGAGTTGAGCGCCGCCGGAGCGCCGGTGATCGACTTCTGCCGGGACGTCCGGTTCCGCTTTCCCGTGGGCTCTCCCCCGCGGATGCGCTCGGGGATCCTCGCCCAGCCCGTGAGCCGGCCGCTCCTGGAAGACGTCCTGCGCCGACGGGTGCGCGCGATGGACCCCGTCACCATCCGCACCGGGTATCGGGTGACGGCGCTGCTCACCGACGACGCCGGCCGCCGGGTGAGCGGTGTACGTGTGGTGGCTCGCGAACACCGGCCGTCCCAGGACACCACGATCGCCGCGCAACTCGTGGTCGACGCCAGCGGCCGCTACTCCCGGCTGCCCGACTGGCTGGCCGACCTCGGACTGCCCCGCCCGCGCCAGACCACGGTCGACCCCGGCGTCGGCTACGCCACCCGGATCTATCTCCCCACGCCCGGCACCGCTGCTGATGGCGAGAACGTGGTGCAGCTCCTGCAGCACCCGGACGCCCGCCGCGGCTGCTTCGCCACCACCGTCGAGAACGGGCAGTTCCTCGTCGCCCTGCAAACCGCCCACGAGCGGCCTCCCCGCACCGACGAGGAGTTCACGGCCTTCGTGTCGTCCCTGAGCTGCGGCCTCGGCGAGGCCATCGCCTCCCGCCGGCCTGACCCGTCGATCTCCCTGTACTCCCGCGCCGCCAACCGCCGCGTCCACTACCAGCGCCTGCGCCGCCTGCCTGCCGGACTGCTCGCCATCGGCGACGCGGCCTGCGCGTTCAATCCCATCTACGGACAGGGCATGGCGGTGGCCGCCTTGGAGGCCCAGCTGCTGGGGAAGCTCCTCGCCCGCCGGTTCCGCCTGGACAAGCTCTCGAGGCGATTCCAGCGCCACCTGATGCGCCTCACCCGGGGACCATGGCTGCTGGCCACCGCCTCCGACCGATGCTGGCAGCCGGGGCGTCCGCCGCTCGCGGCCCGCGCCGCCCGCTGGTACCTGCGACGGCTGCAGCACCTCATCCCCGGTACCCCCGTTGTCTTCACCCGCTTCGCGCGGGTGATGACCATGCTCGCCGGCCCGGCCGCGCTGGCCCACCCCAGCGTGGCGTTACGCGTCTTGTTCGACCATCGCCGCCGTCATGGCGCGATCACGACAGGGAGGCAGCCATGACGCCCGCTCACGACGGACGGCAGGAGGGCCGGGCAGCCGACGAGCCGATGTTCGGCCCGGACTCGGTGACCCGCCAGGTGATCAAGGAACCCTTCTGCGCGCTCGGCGGGTTCCGCGCCCTGTTCCTCCAGGCACTGCACCCCCGGACGGTGGCGGCCGTGGAGCAGAACAGCGCCTATCGCCGGCAACCGCTGCAACGCCTGGCCGCCGTCCGGCGCTACCTCCAGGCCACCACTGCCGGCACTGTCGCCGAAGCCCGCGCGGCAGGCGACCGGCTCCGAGCCGTCCACGCGACCCTGACCGCCTATGATCCGGTCACCGGCGAGGAATACCGCGTAGACAGCCCGGACCTGCTGCGCTGGGTACACGTCGTCGAGGTCGAGTCCTATTTGGACGCCGCGCTGCGGACGGGCCTGCGACTGAGCCCGCAGCAAGTCGACGCCTACTACGCCGAGCAGACCACCCGCGCCGCGCTGGTCAGCCTCGATCCGGCCACGGTCCCGGACACCGCCCAGAAGGTGGCCGACTACTACGACCGCGTTCGCGCCGACCTGCACGTCACCAAAGAGGCGGTCAGTGTCGCGGCCTATCTGGTCACCCCGAGGGTGCTCATGCCGCTGAACCCGCTGACCCCGATTTGGGCCCCGGTCGCCCTCGCCGCGTACGCGATGCTGCCGGCCTGGGCGCGTGCCCTCTACGGCATCGCCGGGCCACCGGCCACCGATCAGGTCCTGGACCGCGTCCTCGGGCTGGCCGGTTCGCTGGCCGCGGGCATCCCCGCCGCGGCATGGGACGCCATCGCCCAGCTCCTGCCGGAGCCGTCATGACCGCCGACGCGCTCCTGGCCGGCCTCGCCGCGCGGGTGGCCCCCTCACTCGCCGAGGCGGTGGAGTCACTGCCGGAGCCGGTGCTCGGCGCGGCCCGCCACCAACTCGGCCTGGACCACGCGGGCAAGTCCGGGAAATCACTGCGCCCGGCGCTGGCCCTGCTGTGCGCGGACGGCTGCGGACGGCTGGACGCCGGACTTCCCGCGGCCGTGGCGGTCGAGCTGATCCACAACGCCTCGCTGCTGCACGACGACATCATCGATGGCGACGCCGTCCGCCGGCACCGGGCCGCCGCTTGGCGGGCCTGCGGCGTCGGCCCGGCGCTCCTGGCCGGCGACGCGCTGACCGCTCTCGCACTGAGCGTCCTCTCGCGCGCGCCCCGGCGCGCCGACCTCGCGCTGGCCTGTATGGCCCGCACGCTGAACGACCTGGTTGTCGGCCAAGTCCTGGACGTGGCGTTCGAGATCCGGCAGGTCGTGGCCACCGACCAGTACATCGCCATGGCCAACGGCAAGACGGCGGTGCTCATGCAGGCCGCCTGCGAGCTGGGAGCGTTGCTGGCCGGGGCCGACGCCGGCCGGGTGGAGGCCCTGGGCGGCTTCGGACGTCACCTGGGCATCGCTTTCCAGATGGTCGACGACTATCTCGGCGTCTGGGGTACCGAGGAGCAGACCGGCAAGCCCGCGGCCTCCGACATCCGATCCCGCAAGAAGACCTTCCCCGTCACCGTGGCGCTGGCCGAGGCGAGCCCGCAGGCCCAGCGCCTGCGAAAGCTCTACCAGCAGCCCGCCGCGCTGACCCCGGAGCAGGTGCGGCTCGCCGTCTCGCTCCTCGATCAGACGACGGCGCGCGACACCTGCCGGCAAGCCGTCGAGCAGGCCCACGCCATCGCGATTCAGCGCCTCAATCTGGCTTGTGTCGCTCCTCAGGCGCGGCGGAGTCTCCTCGACCTGGCCGACTACGTGGTCGCCCGCCGGCGCCTGGCCGACCTCGCCCCCGAACAGCCCTCGGACGTCGGTCCACATCAGACACCAGTGGGTCTGTCCCCTCGATAAGCCCGCACGGTCGCGTGTCGTCCGCTGAAGGCGATCTCCACTTGGCCGGCGACGACCATCAGACGCCTTGAACTTCCAGCGAGGTGAGGAGGAATTTCAGTTCGCGCAGGGCAACTCGCGCGCCGCGGTGGGCGCCGACGGCGCCGAGGTTGAGCACGACTTCATCGGCCCCGGCCCTCTGGTAGCCGGAAAGCCCGCTGACCAGCTCGGATATGGTGCCGGTCACGAATACCCCGGCGTCGATGAGCGCGCGGGCTCCCGACTCCGGATCCGCCGGATCCACGCGGATTCCGGCTTTACCCAGCATGTCGACGTAGTGCGCGGCCCGAAGATGTGGTCCACAGATCTTCAGCGCCAGCTGGACCGGGTCGCGTCTCGGTTTGCGCTCGGCGACGTGCACGACCGAGACCACCCGGGGCATCGGCCGGTTCGCCTTCGCGGCGGCGAGGGCCATTTCGGGGATCAGCACGTCGCGCAGGTAGGCCGGTGGACACAGCCAGGTGATGGCGACGTCGGCGATCTCGCCGGCGAGGCGGGCCATGCCGGCGCGCAGGACGCCGAGTCCGAGTTCGACCTGTGGGTGCGGCAGGGGCGGCAGGGCGGCGTCGAGCCGTGTGTACCCGGTGTCGAGAGTGACCGTTTCGCCGTTGAGCAGCCCGCGCATCGAGGTCAGGTATTCCCTGGTCGCGGTGAGCGGACTCCGGTAGGCGGACCCGAGCAGCGCACGCTGGAACCCGGTGGGCCCTGGGCCGTATCCCGCGACCACGGGGTGGCCGGTGAGCTGGGCCAGCGATCGGGCTTGCAGTGCCGCCTCGAACGGATTGCGCAGTGGCATGAGGGTGACGCTGGTGCCGACCGGCACGCGCATACCGCGTCCGGCGAGATAGGCGAAGAGCTGGTGGGGCTCAACGGTCACCGGCTGCCCGAGCCAGAGCCGGCAACCGGCCCGGTTCACCAGCGAGGCGAGCGAAGCGACGTGATCGGTATCGACAGGCAGGAAGGGCACGTGTACGGAATAGGAGACCACGCTTCATCCCTCGTCGGTGTTCAGCGCCGGATTCCGCGGGTTGATGCCCGCGGCGACGAAAGCTTGGTAGACCGCCGCTTCCGGGTGCTCGCCGCCGTCGAGCAGCGCCTTGGCCAGCACCCGGGAACGATGCAGGCCGAAACTGAGCCCGGACAGGCCGAACCTGGTGTCGATGGGCTCCCATGCCTGTGCCACGCCGGGTGCGATCTCTTCGGCGAAGAGCGAGGTGGCCTCGCCTATCCCCGGCAGGCCGCGCACCGCGTCGGCGACGAGCCGGGCGGCGTCGGCTTCCTCCGCCGGAAGATAGACGACCATGGCGTCACGGCGCGGGTACTCGGCAGCGCGGGTCAGGACCTTCGCCTGGTAACCGATACCCGCACGTTCGAGTGAGCCCAGGACTGCCTGCCAGGGGGCGGCCGCCTTCGCCGGATCGGTGAGGTGTACGTAGACGCGCAGCGGCGCGCCGGTGAACACCGGCACCCGCGAACCGGTGACGAACAGAAATCCCGGTGACAGACCGGGACGCGCGGGAGGCACGAGCAGCCGGACCGGCATGCCGGGATCCGGGGTGTCCACGGCGAGGTCGCGAGGCGCCCGGACGAGCACGCCGTCCCATTCCACGAAGATGTGTTCACCGCGGTTCTCTCGCGCGAAAGCGGTGACCGGCGTCGTGGTGTGCGGGATGACCGCGGTGAGTTCTTGTTCCAGCCACCGGCTTTGTTTGAAGTGTGCTTTGCCAGCCATTGTGGCCTGCAGCCCGGTGTGAAAGGTCGTGTACAGGTGCGTCGCGAGCGCCTGTTCCAGTTCGCCACGGCTATCGGCTGTGAGCTCCCGTCCGCGGAGGGTGATCCGGCCGGGGGTGATCCGTGTCTGTGCCAGCAGAACGAGGAGACGGGGAGCGAGTGAAGTCACCGGTCACCGAGCCCGAGTACGGTGGCGAAGCGGTCGGGGTTCAGCATGATCATCTTGGCGAGCCGGATCAGCGTGTGCCCGGAGCCGTCGAGCCTGGCCCGGAATCGGGCGTCGGTGACCACGCGCAGCAGCAGGTGCCAGGCGGCGAAACGGGTGACGCGGGACGCCAGCCCGCACGACGGGTCCGGCCGGGCTGTGCGGTAAGCCAGCCAGAACGCTTCGGCCAGCGGACGTGTCTGACGCCATGGCCGCCACGTGGGACTCAACGCGATGGTGGGGGCAGGAGCCGTGCCGCGCTTCATCCGTTCGCCAAGAAACCGGGTTACGGCGTGGTGCAGCCATTCGCCGACGAAGCCGCCGAGGTCGCTCGCCGGGTCGCCGAGCTGGAACATCTCCCAGTCCGCGAGGTAGAGCCGGCCGCCCGCGATCAGAAACTGGTCCAGGCGCAGATCGCCGTGCACGGGCACCGGCGGCACCTCGGCGGCGTCGCGATCCAGCTGCGTGAGGGCGTCCCGGATGAGACCGTCCTGCTGCAGGAGGCGCCAGACCTGGAGTTCAGCGGCGCTCGCGGCGTAGAACATCTCCATGGTCAAACCGGCGAGCGGGTTCTCGTCCGGCAGCGGGGGCAGCGCTTGTTCGACCGCGTGCAGCGAGGCGGGGGAAACGTTGTGCAGCGCGCCGACCGCCTCGCCCGCCTGCGCGGCCAGTGTGCTGTCGAAAGCACCGTCCTTGGCGGTCTCCCGGCCGTCACGGGCGCCGTCGAGCAGGTCGAAGATCTGCACGGCGGCCTGGTCGTCCTGCCCGATCAGCGTTGTGGTGCGCAACGTGTCCTGAGCACCGGAGCCGGCGTGTGCCCGGTAGAACGCCTCGGTGCGGCGCAGGCCGTGTGCCACCACCGCGCGCGAGCCCACGATCGTCTTGACGAAGACCCGTCGGCCGGTGCCGGTGGTCCCGAGCCAGTTGTCGTTCCGGCCGCCCGTCGCCGCGGCCGTGGCCCAATCGAGCCCGCCGAGGCCGAACCGGTCCAGGACCGCGTCGACCCGGCGCCTGTCCCGTACAGCCGGCATGTGGTGTCACCCTTTCGTTCAATTCTCCTCGTTCCGGCCGCGGCGTGCCGCACGCAGCAGCTGCACCGAAATGACGCCCATGAAGACGATCGCCAATACCAGCATGCCGACCTTCAGCCACTGCGGTTCCTTGACGGAAAAGGAAATGGTCAGCAGTGCGATTCCGATGACCAGGTAGGCGGAGAGGGTTGCGGTTTTGTTGTCCTGTTTGCGTTTGATCATGGTCGGACTATAGCCCGGAGGAGGCGCCGGATGGCAAGCCCATCCTTTCCGGGGCGCCTCCTCCGAGTTTTTTGCGCTAGGTCAGGATGAGCGCGCTCACCGCGGTCGCCGCGGAGACGCCGCCGAGGAAGCTCGCCACATCCGGCGCGGTCGCGCTTTCCAGCTCAGTGATCGACAGGTCGATCGACTTGAGCCCGCCGAACGAAAGCTCGTTCGGCGCGATCTCGGTGACCGAGAGATTCAAGATATCCGATCGCACGGTAGTCCTCCTTCGAATTGTGATCAGGTGATGATGGCCACACTGAACGCGATGCTCAGGCTGATGGCCCCGCCCAGTGACGCGTCACAAGCGTTCGGGTCGACGTTGCCTCCGCAGTGGCCGCCGAGACCGACCATGACGTCCAGTTCCCGGACCGAAAGGTCGAGTTCCGACTTGGTACTGATGTCCATTGTGTTCACCCCCTCTTGGTGTCACCGGGAATACTAATCCGTTGCGCGGCCGTTTTCCGGCATTCGGGAACATTTCCCGAATGATCGGGAATATTTCCCGGTTTCCCGTTCTTTGCCGGTTGTTCCGTTACTCTGCCATTGCCGGCGCGATAGACCGCGCGCTCAGCAGGATGGGGAGAAGAACTATGGATGAGCAGCCTGTGCTCGCGGCCGTGGTGCAACTGGCAGGCGGTATGGTCCCGTCCGCCGATGGCCCGGAGCGGATTGTCTTTCTCGAGTCCGCCGTGCATCTCGACCACGCCGTGCGACTGTCCGGCCCGAATGGAGTCGTGTTCAGTCCCGAACCCGGCGATCCTCCCATCGTTGCTTACGAGGGCGGGCTGTCCGAGCCGGGCGACGAGCTTCTCGTCGGGGACGATCTGTTCGTCTACACCCAGGACTACCTGGCGACGCCGTTCCTCGCCGTCGCGGGCCCGACGGTCGTCAGGATCGGCGGCGAGGCCGATTACGCGGGGTTTCTGCAGGACGCGGATCTGGCCAGGGCCCGGGGCGTCTTCGTCGAGCAGTTGCTGCATCCCGGTGTCTTCCTCGCCGACCAGTGTGCGCTCGGCACCACCCATCCCTGCGCCGGAGCGCGGCGTCTGCACGTGAGCGCCGCCGGCGAGGTGCGCACGGCGCCGGGCGGTCCGCCGCTGGGCACCGTCGAATCCTTCACCTACACCGGAGACAAGACCTGCCTTGGTGGTGTGATCGATACTTCGGTGCTGGACGAGGCGCGAGCGAGCCGTCCATGGCTGTCCCGCTACCTGCGCGCCGTCGACACACTGCGCGATCTGCGGGCGAACGGGCGATCCGGCTACGCGGTCTCCGGCTTCGGCGCCCGGCTCACCGAGGGGCTGCCCGATCTCCAAGAGCCTGTCGACGCACCGCTGCTGCTGTGGCATGACGACGAGTTCCTGATGTGCGATCCGGTGCGGGAACGGGTTTTCCGGCTCGGCAGGGACGCGGCGAAGATCCTCGAACTCGTCCTGCTCACCGGCTCCGCCGGCCAGGCCGCCGAACTCGCCGCCCAGCATCTCGGCCTCGGCGCCGCCGCGCCGAGCGCGGTCGAGACCACGGTCGCGAAGCTCGTGGAGGCGGGCGCGCTGCGGGCCGAGGTGCCGGCATGACCGCGGCTCCCGGTACGGCGGGGCAGCTCGCGGCTTTGTACGGGCTGCGTCCTCAGCCGCTCTACGGCCCGGCGGGCGCCGTGGTCTACGACGCGATGTGCCGCCGCGATCTTTCGGAACTGCCCGAGGTGCTCCGGCTGGCACGAGAGAGCGGCGGGCCGATCCTGGAGCTCGCCTGTGGCTCCGGGAGGCTGGCCCTCCCCCTCGCGGCGCGCGGCCACGACGTCGTCGCGCTCGACAATTCCGCCGCGCTGCTGGACATCCTGCGGAGCCGGGATGAACGGATCCGGGTGGTCGAGGCCGACATGAGCGGGTTCGCCTTCGACGAGGGTTTCGCCCTCATCGTGCTGGCCGCCTCGTCGGTGTGCCTGCTCGACCGTGCCGAGCGGGCGACCGTGTTCGGGCTGGTGGCCGATCATCTCACGCCGGACGGCGTGTTCTATGTCAGCGGAATGGACTTCGCCCCGGCACTCACGTCGAGGACGCGTGCCGCGGAGCGGATCGCCGTTGTCCCGGACGGTGGCACCGTGCTCACCCTGCACCAGCACTTCGACGGCCGCCGGGGCGTGCGTACCACCAGTGTGTTCACCGAGACCGTCGACGACCACGTGACGGTCGGCCGCGAGCTGTTCACCAGCGAGGTCCACTTACTCGCTTCCGGCGACCTGACGACCGAACTCGCGCTGGCGGGCCTGGAAGTCGTCGAACAGCGTCACGGCACGGCCGGCGAACAAGTTCCCTACCGGCTGGTCTGCCGTCATGCCTGAGCGCCATCCGGTGTGGGAGTCGCTGATCCCGCCGAGCGAATACGGCAGACCGGACCGGCACGCGGTCGCGGCTCAGGGGACCCGTGTCCGGTTCGCCGACGGATCGTGGGCACTGTGCGCGACGAGCGGCTTGTGGAACGTCAACCTCGGCTACGGCAACACGGCCATCGCCGACGCGGTGGCCGAATCGCTGACCACAGCCTCATACCTGAGCCTGTTCCGCGGCGGACACGACCTGGCAGTGCGCGCGGCGAACGCGTTGCTGGCGGTATGCGGTCCGGAACAGTACGGCCGGGTCCTCTTCTCCACCTCCGGCGGAGCCGCGAACGACGTCATGATGAAGCTTGTCCGGCACTGTCAAGCACTGCGCGGCGAGGAGCGGCGCCAGGTCGTGGTCGGACTCGAAGGCAGCTATCACGGCCTGACCTACGGCGCGTTCTCCCTCACCGGCGAAGAACTCGGCCAGCGGGGCTACGGCGTGGACCAGCGGGCCGTACGCCATGTCGGCCACCACGACGAAACCGAACTCGAAACCCTGCTCGCCAGGGAAGGGCATCGCGTCGCCGCGGTCGTGCTGGAGCCCGTACTCGGTTCCGGCGCCTACGAGGTGTCCGAACGGCTGGTCAGCGCGCTCGGCAGGCTGCGCGCCGAGCACGGGTTCCTGGTGGTCGCCGACGAGGTGGCGACCGGCTTCGGCCGGACGGGGCCGTACTTCGCCTCGCAGGACTGGCCGGTGCGCCCCGACGTGCTGATCACCTCGAAGGGACTGACGAACGGGACCTGCGCGGCGTCGGCCGTCGTCGTCTCGCACGAAATCTGCGAGGACTTCGAACGCGCCGACGCGGTCCTGGTCCACGGCGAAACCCAGGCGGGCGCACCGAGCAGCTGCGCTGCGGTACTCGCCACCGTCGAGGAAATGCGACGGCTCGGGGCGAGTGAGCTCGCGGCGCGCACCAGCGCACGCCTGGACAAGCTGCTCGAGCGGCTCACCGCTCATGCGATGGTGACCGGGCATCGCGGACGCGGCTGCTTCCGGGCCCTGGAACTGACCGGGCAGTCCGCGGAAGTCATGGCCGTGGCACGACGATCGGGACTCCTCGTGCAGTCCGGCCCCGGCTGTGTGCAGCTGGTTCCGGCGTTGACCTACACCGAAGCGGACTTCGATGAGCTGGAAGCGCTTCTTGTGTCTACTTTGGACGAAGTGGCGGCATGATGCTTCGTCGCGACGCGCCGACCCCGGTGATCGCCGGGCCCGGTGCGCTCCACTCCGCACGCCGGTCGCTTGGCAAGCGAACGCTCACGATCGTCGACGCCACGATCGCCTTCGAGGGGGAGGCGGTACGGCTCGACGCGTCGGACACCGGGTTCGGAGCGGTCCGAGGGCTGGCACGGCGTCTGGGCGAGTACGCCCCGGACGCCGTGCTGGCCATCGGTGGCGGCAGCGTGCTGGACGTCGTCAAGCTCGCGTGCGTGGTGCACGCCGACCCCGCGCTCGCGGACCTGATGGAAGCCTGGGGCCGGAGAGCGGGTGCCATCACCTTGCCCGAAGCGCGGAAACCCTTGGTGCACAGGGTCTTCGTGCCTACGACCGTGGGCACGGGGGTGGAGGTCAGCGCGGTCGCGTGCGTGCGGATCGGCCAGGACCGGCGGATCGTCGCGGGCCGCGCGCTGCGCCCCGACCTCGCCGTGCTCGACCCCGATCGCACCGCCACGCTTCCTGGACACCTGCTGCGCGAGGGCACGCTGGAGGCACTGCTGCGGATACTCGGCCCGGTGGCGGGAAGTGCTCGGGTGGGCGGGCTGCCGGACGCCGAGGCGGCCACGCTGGCCGCTCAGCTGGTGGCCGTCGGCGATCGCATCGCGGCGGGCGACAGCGGGCGGGATGCCCGCCTCGCCGTCGCGATGCTCAGCGCCACCACACACACGGGCTGGGCACTCGCCGGCCGCGGCCGGTATTCGGCCAAACATTGGTACCTGGCCAACGAACTTTCCTGCGCGCTGGGCGTGCGCAAGATGGTCGCGACGGCGTGCCTGCTCCCGGCGGTCTGGTCGCGGATCCTCGAAGGTGACACCCGGTACGGCAACGCCGCGTCACTCACCGAGGCCTGGAGCGGACTCGACCACGGTGATCCGGTCTCGGGTTTGCGAAACCTGGTGCGGCGCTGGCGGATCGAGCATGAACTCGCCGCTCCGGCGGACGTGATCAGGGCAGCCGCGGAGAGCGCGGTCCGCTCGTGGGGTGGCCGGTTGCCGATGCTCGCCGGGCTCACCGTCGCCGATATCGAAGAACTCTACGGGGGTGCGCTGTCGTGCTCGACATGATCAAAACCCTGGATCCCGCCAACGGTCTCTCCCGAGGCTGGCGAGTGGCGCCACCGCGGCCGCCGGGCCCTCCACTGTGGAACGTTTCGGCCGACATCGGCGGCCTCGCCGTCCGGGGGCGGACGATCGACGAATACCCGGTCCACATCGTCGGCGCCTGCGGGGTGAGCCGCACGGACACGATCTCGCGCGCTGCCGGTGAGGCGGTGGAACGGTTCGCCCTGTTCCCCGGTGACCGTGGACCCGTCGCGATCGACGCGACGAGCGCCGCGCTCGGCGGCACCGGCCTCGACTTCGACGGCCTCGGCGACGCGCGCGCCCGAGACCGGCTACTGCGCTGGTACCGCGGCTGGCGCCTGGACTCGGGCGGGAGCGTCTGGGTGCCGGCCGGGCTGGTCGACTACCCGGCGGAGGAACCCTGGTTCGACCCGACGCCCTCGGGGGCCGCTGCCGGTCCGACCCGGGAGTTCGCGCTGCGCGCCGCTTTACTGGAGCTGATCGAACGGGACGCGGTCGGCGTCGCGTGGACCGCCGAGGTGGAACTCGAGGAGTTCGACGTCGAGGCCGAGATCACCGCTGCCTGCCCGACGGCCGACTGGCGCCATCTCGCCCGGCTGTACCGCTCGGTGTGCGGGCAGGGACTGCGACCCCGGCTGCTGCGCGTTCCCGTACTGCCGGGCTTCCACTGCGTGCTGGGGGCGGTGATCGACGATGGCCGCGCCGCTGTGGGCGTCAAGGCACACGAAGATCTGGGCCGGGCGCTGCTGATCGCGCTCCAGGAGTCCCTGCAGGTCCGCGAAGCACTGCGGCGGATCGGCCGGCGCCCCGTACCGGAAGTCGTGCGTGACGACATGGACCGCGCCGCGCTGTGGCAGACCGAAACCGCGGTCACCGAACTCGAGCGACGGTTGCGCGGACTGGCCGTGACCGCGCCGGGAGCGGTGAGCCGCCCGTCGTATTCGCTGACCGAGCTGGTGTCGGCCGTGGTGGCCGACGGCGGCCTGCCGGTCGCGGTCGACCTGACGGCCCGGTTGCCCGAAGCGCACCGGGCCATGGGCTGGCATGCGGTGAAGGTCGTGGTCTCCGGCTACCAGCCGTTGCGGATGGACGAGCGGCACGAGTTCACCTGGCAGCACACCCGGATCGCGGCGGCGATCACGAAACCCGTCCGCTCCTTCCCCCATCCGCTGATCTGACATGGAAAACCCGACGAGGCCACGGCGTGCTCCGTGGATCACCGTGCACAGCCCATTGACCGACGGCGCGCCATGGATCATCGAGCGTCCCGGCACCAACCCGTTGCGGGTCAGCGACGACGTGGGGGAACTGCTTTCCGCCCTCGACGGCGAGCGCGACACCGCGGCGTTGTCGGCCGCACTGGGCTGGACGCCGGATCAGGTGAGCGACGCGGTGCGCATGTTCAGCGGACTCGGCCTGCTCCTGGAGCCGGGAAACCGGCCGCCGTCACCGGAACGCCGGTTCACGACCCAGTCATGGACGGTACTGCGGCTGCGTGTGATCGAAGCTGCTCGCTTGCTGGATCCCTTGCGCCCCATGCTGACCAGGTTGTCCGGCCGCGCTGTCCTCGGCACCACCGGCGCGGTGATCCTGGCCGGCCTGACCGCGCTGGTCGTGCAGCGCGCCCCGTTGGCCGACGCGCTCTCCCGGCCGTTGCCGATGAGTTCCGGGGCGATGATCTGGCTCGGCCTCGGCGCGACCACGCTCGTCCACGAACTCGCGCACGGCGCCACCCTCACGCATTTCCGGGGCAGGCCCGGCTGGCTCGGAATCATGCTGTTCTACCTGACACCGGTCTGCTTCTGCGAAGTAACCGACGGCTGGCGGCTCGCGCGGCCCCGGCAGCGGGTCTGGGTCGCGATGGCGGGCGTGGCCACTCAGGCCGTCATCGGCAGTCTCGCCGCGTTACTCGCCCTGGCCCTTCCCACCGGTGACGGCCGGGCCACGGTCCTCGGCTTCGCGATCGCCTCCTACCTCGCCGGCGCCGTGAACCTGGCTCCGTGGATCAAGCTCGACGGCTACCTGGCGTTGATGGCATATCTCGACATTCCCCGGCTGCGCGAGAAAGCGATGGCCGACGCGCGCGGATGGCTCGTTCGCGTCCTGTTCGGCGTACGTTACGACCGGGCCTTGCCAGACCGGCGGTGGGCGGTCCCGTTCGGCCTGCTGTGCCTCGTGTTCCCCGCGGTGGTGCTCACGCTGGTCATCGGCCGGTGGAGCCCGCTGCTGCTCGGTTTGGGTGTCGTGGGCGCGGCCGCGAAGCTGCTGCTGACCGGATTTCTGCTGTATTGGCTCGGCCGCAAGGCGTTCATCGCCCTGCGGGACGCGAAACGCGGCGGCGCCGGCCGGTGCAGGCTCGCGATGGCCTCCCTGGTCGTGTCCGGAATGGTCGCGTTGCCGTTGGGCCTGATCGAAGTCCGGGACGACACCAGGGCCGGCTACGTCGTGGACCCTTCAGGTGTCCATTTGGTACTGCCACCTCTCACCACCGTGCGTCCGGGCGAATCTGTCCTGCTGCAACGCAAAGGCATCTTTCTCACCACGGACCTGGGCACGGCGCGTACCGGAGCCGGAGAGCCGCGAGCAATGAAAGTCCCCGCGGAGGCGCTCATGCCGTTCCGATCCGGCTCGGCGATCGACGCGGTGATCGTGCCGCTCGACGACGCGCCGGTGTCGCGGCTGGACACGCGAGGCGGCGCGACCGTGCCGGGAGGAAGCCGGCCGCTCGGGCGATGGCTGCTGCGCGAACACGTGCTCACCGTCTGGAAACACCTGTTCAAGGGAGAAGAATGACGATCAAGTTCAGCGGGTTCGGCAAACGGTACGGCAGCGTGACGGCCGTGTGGGACCTCGACTTCGAAGTCGGAACCGGTCGTGTTGTCGGGCTGATCGGGCCCAATGGGGCCGGCAAGAGCACCTCGCTGCGCGGCCTTCTCGGGTTGGTGCGCCCCACAGCGGGCCACGCGACCGTGTTCGGCCGGTCCTACGGGCAGCTCAAGGCACCCGCGAGGCAGGTCGGCGTGCACATGGAAGGCGTCGGCTTCGAGACCGGTATCACCGGCCGCCGTCACCTGCAGATCTGTGCGACGGCCGCCGGAGTGTCCCGAGCACGGGTGGACGCCGTGCTGGAGCAGGTCGGACTGGCCGACGCGGCGCGGCGCCGCCTCGGCCGGTACTCCACCGGGATGCGGCAACGGCTGGGCCTGGCCACCGCCCTGATCGGCGACCCCGGACTGCTGGTGCTGGACGAACCGGCCAACGGACTCGATCCCGAAGGGATTCGCTGGCTGCGCTTGCTATTGCGGTCCTTCGCCGACCGAGGCGGGACCGTGCTGCTGTCGAGTCATCAGCTCGCCGAACTCGCGCAGACCGTGGACGAGGTCGTGATCATCAACGGGCGCACGGTGTTCGCGGGTTCACTCGACGCGCTCACCGGCCACGGGGCCCACCAGCTCGAGGATCGGTATTTCGAGCTGGTGAGCCATGCGTGAGGCGGTTCGCACGGAGTTGCTCAAGGCGCGCAGCGGCTTCTGGATGCTGTTCGTGCTGGCCTACACCCTGCTGCTGCCCTGGTTTGCCTGGCAGATCACCGGCGCGGGCCAGGACATGGTGGTCTACCTCTCGGCCTGTCCGGTCGCCGCGGCTTTCCTCGGTTCGTTCGTGGTAACGCGCGACTACTACTACAAATCGATCGAACGGCTCGTGCTCCTGCATCGCCGGGCCCCCGTGTTCGCGGCCAAGCTGATCGCGGGAGCGGCAAGCGGCTTCGCGGCCGGAATGGTGGGTTCCGTGGGGTGGGGCGCGATCATCGTGGCGGTCCGTGGAGTCGATCCCGGCGCCTGGCAAGCCTTCGCGGGCTGTCTGGCTGCGTGCACGCTGGCAGGCGCCCTCGGAGCGGCGATCGGCTGGATCCTGCCGAACTACTACGTCGCCACGGCTGTTTCCCTGCTGGTGCCCTTCGCGCTGGAACTGCCACTGGGCCTGGTGGCTCCCGAAGTCACGCGGTTTCTCCCCGCCAGCGCGCTCGCGGGCATCGTCCAGGCTCCGCTTCCGGGGTTGTTCGGTCCAGTGGCCAGTTCCGCGATCGGGTTAGGGTGGCTGGCTTTCGCGGCGTTCACAGGCTGGCGGCTCTTCCGGAAGCGGGAAATCCGATGACTCTCCGGTTGTTGCGCGCCGAATTCCTGCGGTTGCCCACCGACTATGTCCTGCTCGGTTGCCTGGCGATGACAGCGGTCTTGTCCGTGCCGTCCGGCGGGATTGCTCAGCCGGCCTTCGCCGCGACGCTCTACGGGGTGCTCAGGTACGTGCTCGACCGGCGTCACGGCACACTCGCCAGAACTGTCCTCATTGGACATACAACCTCGGCATTGGTGGCCAAAGCCGTCGCGACCGCCTTGTGCGGTGGTCTGCTCGGAATCGTGGGCGGTGCCTGCGCGGCGATCGCCAGAGGAACGACCTGGGACTTCGAAATCCTGCTCGGCGCGATACTGGCCGCCGCGGTCAGCGCGGTCATCGGCCTGTGCTTCGGTGTGGTGATCGGGAACTACTTCCTCGCGCCGGTCACGGCGTTCGGGACGTTCGCCGGTTCGGCGCTGGTGCTGCACCTGTGGCCGGACATCGGCCAGGCACTGCCCTTCGGCGCGGTCATGTCCCTGCTCACCGACGGCGGCACGAACCTGCTTTCGCCGCCGCTCGCCGTGATCGTGCTGCTGGCCTGGGTGCTCATGGCCGGTACCGTCGCGTGGTGGTCGATGACCACCCGGGACCTCGGCTAGGCACGGAGCTCACAGCCAGCCGGACCGCTCGGCCGTCCTGATCGCCTCGATCTGGTTGCGGGCTCCGAGTTTGCGCAGCACCCGGGTCATGTGATTGCGAGTGGTGCCGATCGCCATGTGCAGTTCCCGGCTGATGTCCGCGGCCGTGGCGCCGGTGGCGATCCGGCGCAGGATCACCTGCTCACGCTCGCTCAGCGGGTTCTTCCCGTCCCGCATCGCAGCGGCCAGCAGCTCGGGTGCGATCGCCAGTTCGCCGGAGGCGACTTGCCGGATCGCGGCGGTCAACATGTCCACGGACACCCCTTTCGGCAGGAACCCTCGCACTCCCGCGTCGAGCGCCTCACGGACGACGCCGGGCCGGTCGAGCGCGCTGAGCACAAGGATCCGGGGGCCTTGCAGGCGTCGCGCGAGGGTGAGACCGTTCAGGCCCGGCAGATCGATGTCCAGTACCAGGACATCCGGCTCGCAGGTGGCGACGAGCCCGGGGACCCGGTCACCGCGATCGGTCTCGCCGACGACCTCGATGTCGGATTCGAGCGCCAGCAACGCGGTGAGCGCGTCACGGAGCACGGCCATGTCCTCGGCCACCAGGATCCTGATCGTGCCGGGCATCTTATTCTCCGTCCGGTATCTCGAGGACAAGCCGGAATCGTCTGCTCGCGACCCGGCCCGACCACACGTGCCCGCCGAGCCCGCGTGCCCGGTCGGTGATCCCGGCTATCCCGGTGCCGGGCGGCCCGGTCCGCCGGACCCCGTCGTTCTCGATGACCATGCGAAACCGCTCATCGTGGATTTCGGTGCTGATCAGGCAGTGGTGTGCGCTGCTGTGCTTGAGGACGTTGGTGATTCCTTCACGCAGCGCCCATCCGGCGATCGGCGCGATCCGGGCGCCGGGGACGGCACCCAGGCGCGTCCGGCAGCGCACCCCGGAGGATTCCAGCAACGCGGTGCCGGTGGCCAGTTCGTCCTCGAACACAGGTTGCCAGTGGCCCCGGGCGATCCGGCGGACGTCGTCCATGACCTTTTCGGTGATGTGCTGCACCTTCTGGATTTCGGTGGCGGCGTGTTCGGGTGCTTCGTGTACCAGGCGCGCGGCGAGTTCCGCGCGCAGTCCGATCGCGGTGAGCTCCTGGCCGAGGTTGTCGTGCAGATCGCGAGACACCCGTGCGCGTTCCCGCACCACAGCGAGCCCGGCAAGCTGGTCCTGGGCTCGGCGCAGTGCCACGGCGAACTCGCCCATGCGCACGCCGGAGTAGATTACCGCGCCCGCGAACAGGTTGTGTGCCAGCAGACCCAGCATCGCGGCCGCGGGAGCCGTCCACTGCATCGCGACACCCGTGACGATCGTCGCGGTGAACATCAGCCAGGACCAGGGCCCCGGCACCGTGACAAGCAGCGTACATCCGAGAACGAGCGTCAATACCGTCGTATCCGCCTCGTGTTCGGCGACCAGGGTGAGGGCGAGCTGGATGATCAGCGCGGAGACCGTCCACCACCATGGCGGCGGCCCGTGGCGAAGGCGGCGTAGCGATGTCGCGATGAGGATCAGCAGCGGAACCGCCAGCAGCGGCAGCAGGTGGACGACGGGAGTGAGTTCCGCGGCCAGCACGGTCGAGGCATGCCGCAGCGAATACCGCCACGCCAGCAGGCTCAGCGGAAAGCCAAGCTCGACGGCGACGACGACCAGCGCGGACCGCCGCTCGGTAACCCGCAAAACCGCTCCTCCCCCAGAACCTTTCCGGCCGGGGGACCTCGGCTGCGCTCATCGCTGACGGAATTACCCCGGCCAATGGGGCCGGCGAACAGCACCCCCATCGAGGAAGGCTGTACCGCGACAGCCCCGCCGGGATGCGGCATGCACAAGCGAGCCCGCCTGCCCACGTTCGCATCTCGGGCGACGGCAATACCAGAGTTGACCTGTTGAGAGTTCCACGAAACAGACCCGCCCGCCGGCTCCTCCGAGTTCGGGCATCCCGACGGCTGGTCGTACTCGTCACCCCGGGCCGGGTGCGGATCCTCCGGAATGGGGCCGCCACCCGGGACCGGCCGTGCCCGCCGGCGGGTACGGCACGCCGCTCGGGCCGGGCGGCGCTGGGCGCTTGGCCGCGGTGAGCCGGACGAGACCGATGACCCCGTTGACGACGAGCGCGATGAGCAGGAACGGGATCGCGAGGAACTGGTTCATCCGGTACCCCGTCGCTTCGGAGATCACCTGACCGATGACCGGCGCGAGGCCAAGGGCGAGCACGGCGAGCACGACGGTCACCCCGGCGACGACGCCGCGCCGTTGGCGAAGCTTCAGGATCAGCGCGACCGTCGCGCCGGCTGCCGCGCCTGTGCCCAGGCCCGAGAAGGCGCGGCCGAGCATCAGGAGGACACCGGTGCCGGCGAAGGCGGCCAGCACGACACCGAGGAGCAGGAAGCAGGTCGCGCAGATGCCTGCCACCGTCGGGACGCGGGCTCCGGCCAGGAGCCCGATGGGCACCGTGAGCACCGCACCGGCCAGATAGGCGACCAATCCGACCAGGAGCAGGCTCTGGTTGGACAAGGCGAGATCGCGCTGGATCTCCGACATGCCATCGAACCGGTAGATCACGGTCAGCATGAACAGCCCGATCAACGCGGCGAACCCGGGTCCGAGCACCTGCCACCAGGCGGGCGCGGCAACCGGGTAAGGGACAGGTGGAGGCGTGTACATGCGCTTACCGTAGAGCGCCGGGGCCTGGCTCGTACGGGGTTGTCCGAACTCGGCCGAGCACATTCACGATTACGCCGACGTGAGGTGAAAGCCGTGTTCCCGAGTGGACGGTATGCGGCTTTACCGTGCGTTCGCTGACGTTCTCGACGGGAACCGCCGAGGTGGTCCGGCGGCGGACGGATCCACGATCGGCAAGCGATCCCGGCCCGGGGCCGTGCCCCTTGACGGGCACGTGCTTCGCTATGGCCGACGAATGGCGATCAACCGGCCTGGCGCGATCAGCGCGACGTCGCCAGTTGTCAGGGTCGCTCACTGTCGTAGCGCAGCAGCATCTGCGCCACGGCCATCGTGATCAGCTCACTGCCGGTCAGCTCGGGCCGCCGCCCACGACCAACCCGGAGGGTGTTCAGTTCTTTCGTCACGGTTTGACCTTGAACACCCTCCTCTCATACCCACACAGCAGCCCCTTCACCTGATCTTCACGGAATCAGTCATCTAGGCCTCGGGGATCCAGTTGCCGTGGAAGCCCGCGGGCACCCGCTGTGGCAGGTGGACGATGGCGATCGGCGGGCCGCTCAGGTCCGTCGGGTCGATGATCACCAGGTCACTGCCGTCCCTTGCCGCGTCGTAGACGTAGGTCATCAGCCAGCCCTCTTCGCCGTCGCCTGACGGCACGAACACGGCTTCGCCAGGGGTGCGCCCCTTGCCGAAGTCGTAGGTTTCGACGGTGCCGCGGTGCAGATCGAACCGGCGCAGCGTGGTCGGCGCCTCGGCGCCCGGCCCGTTCGTGCCGGTCGCGTGCCCGAACCGCGAATCGAGCCCGGCGAGCCGGTCGTCGACGCGCGGGAACTCGCACGGCCCGTCGTCGAGCTGTTCCTCGCGCACCGAACCGGTGGCGAGGTCGATGGTCCAGCGCCAGAGTAAGGGAGCGGTGTCCGCGTAACCCTTGTGCCACGTGCGTTCCTGCCGGATCACGTACAGCACGATCCGGTCGCCCGATTCGTGGGCATTGAGCGCGTGGAACACGTAACACGGGCTGATCGTGAACCAGCGCACCGCGCCGGTCGGATCATCGCGGCGGAGCACGCCGAGGCGCGCGCCGTAGTGGTCGTCCCAGCGGTAGGGCATCTCGCCGGAGCCGGCCAGCGCGCGGTCGAACACCAGCGGCAGGTCCATGAACACCACGTGGTTCGGCGTGAGGGTGAAGTCGTGCATCATCGTCGGCGCGGCGACCTCGATGGGCTGGGACACGACGAGGTTCCCGTCGGCGTCGGCCCGGTGGTACGTCAGGAACGGCGGCCGCGTGTCGTAGCCGAAGAAGTGGAGTTCCCCGGTGGTGGGGCAGATCTTCGGGTGCGCGGTCATCGGCGTGCACAGCCTGCCGTCGAAGTCGTAGGCGCCGACCGTCTCCAGTTCGTTCGTGACCTCGTACGGCAGCGACGACTCGACGAGCGCGAGTGTGCGGCCCGCGTGGTTGATGATGTGCGTGTTCGCGTTGGCGGCGTGCAGGTCCCGGCTGCCGTCGGCGCGGTAGAGGGTGCGGCCGGAGTCGAGGAAGCTCGCCGTCCGGACCCAGCGGTTGCGGTACCAGGCGGCGCGGCCGTTCTCCAGCCGGACGCCATGCAGCATGCCCTCGCCGATGAACCAGTGCTTGTTCTCGTCGCGCGGGTTCGGGCCATTGCGCAGGTACCAGCCGGTGAGTTCCGGCGGGATCGCACCGGTCACCTCGAGATCGTACGCGGTCAGCTCGTCATGCACTGGGGCGTAGTTGCCTTTGCGGTGGAACGTGGTGGTGGCCATGTCCGGTGGGTTCCTTACTGTGCGATGTGGACGGTCGCCCTGGCACGGACGATCTTCGGGTAGCGGATGGTGAACGCGATCGGCACGGCGAACCCGAGCACCTTGATCGTGATGAGCGCGAGAGAGGCGTGCGGCGCGTAGGTCAGCAGGAACGCGCCGGCGATCGCCTGGATGGTGAAGCTCGCGGCCCAGACGGCGGTGATGATCACGTTGGTGCGGCGGAAGACCGGGTTGTCCCAGAGATCGCGGGAGACCATCGTGCGGGCGATGCCGAGCGTGAACGGCTTCTTGATCCCGATCGAGAGCCACGCGGTCAGCGCCAGCCAGGCCGACGAGAGCGGGTCCACCTGGTCGCGCACCGCGGAATCGGGAAGGGCGAAGGCGAATCCGGCCAGCAGCACGAAGAACCCGAGCGCGCTCAGCTCGATGACCAGGCTGTCCCAGGCGCGTCCGGTCCGGCGCTCCCACAGCAGGGTGCCCACGGAGAGCACGACGCCGACGAGCGCGGAGTGGCGCCAGTCGAACTGGGTCGCGACCACCGCGAAGGCGATCCAGGGAAGAAAGCTGCGCAGGTAGTTCATGACACCCCTTGACGTTCCAATTTTGACATGTCGAAGTTAGAAGGTCGGTTCCGCACATGTCAATAGTGGAAGGTAAGGTGTCCGATATGAGCCTTCGTCACGCCGTGCTGGGATTGCTCGCGCAGCAGCCGGGAAGTGGTTATGACCTGCTGAAACGCTTCGAGGAGCGGTTCGTTTACGTGTGGCCGGCCACGCAGAGTCAGCTCTACGGCGAACTGGGGAAGATGGAGAAGGCGGGCCTCGTGCGAGTCGCGGCGGAGGGGCCGCGCGGCCGCAAGGAGTACGAGATCACCCCGGAGGGGCACGCCGATCTCCGGCACTGGCTCATCGACGTGGTCCCGGACGGCACCAAGCGCGATGACCGCCTGCTGCGGGTGTTCTTCCTCAGCGTCCTGTCCCCGGAAGAGGCGCGGACCTATCTCCAGCAGAACCTCGCCGTCTTCGAGGAGCGGCTCGAAGCGCTGCGTGAGATCGAGCGGGTGACCGAATGGGGACCCGGCCCCGGTGCGAAGTACGGCCGGATCTCGCTCGAGTT